>DATGYA010000583.1:0-2572 GCA_035298405.1 Kamptonema sp.
GTAAATTTTCAAGTTCTTTTTCTAGTACGTCTAAGTTGTAAAAGTCTGGATTCATTTAGTCAATTACCACTTTGCTCTTAAATTAAGGAGAATTAATTATTAAATTGAGACGAAAAATCAAAAACATGAGTAATGGTTGTATCATAGTTTAAATCTACAACAGCTTGGCAGCGATCGCGCAGCGGACAATCTCCACAACGTGGCTTTTTAGCCGTGCAAACTATTGCTCCGAAATCCAATAGCGTCAAGTTCCACTTTCCCACCTCTGTATCGGGGGCGACTTGTTCTGCTGCCTTCCAGAGCAGTTGGCAGCGCGATTTCACTCGGTTGCCAAGCAAACCGAAAAAGCGCTCGAAAATACGAGCGACGTTGGTATCGAGTACCGCTTTTGGCTGTCCAAAAGCATTGGCACAGATGGAACGCGCCGTGTACAAGCCGACTCCGGGGAGTTTGAGTAATTCGGCTTCTGATTCCGGGATTTTACCAGAGTACCGTTCGACGATTATCTGCACCGACTCGCAAAGCCTTTGAGCTCGAAAGTGCAAACCCAAAGGTTGCAACAAGCGAGCAACATCTTTAACTGGCGCTGCGGCTAGAACCTCCAAGGTAGGATAGCAAGAGATAAAAGTTTCGTAAACGGGACTGGCTGTTGAGGCTCCGGTTTTTTGCAGTAAGAATTCAGCAATAAAGATGGAATAGGGGTCAGTGGTGCGCCGCCAAGGAAAATCCCGCAAGTTATCCAAAGTCCAAGTTTGTAGCTGATGGCGGAACCAAGCAATATTTGCTGCTTCGAGATGTTCCGTTTTCTCTGAATTAGAAAGTTTGCTTGTCATAGCTGCTTATAAGCTTTCATTCAAGATAAATAGATTAAACTTCTGCCGCTGTTGTTGAAAGAGGCGCGGAGCGATTCTAGAAAATCTTGGTCTAGAGTTTCGACTTCTCTCAAGCGCTGTAGGTCTTTTTTCTGTTTAGCTATTTCTCTAATTGCAAAGGGATGGTTGGTCACATACTCTTTCTGTTCTATTACTTGTCTTTCAGCCCAGCTTGGATCGTCTGTATCTTTCTCACAGGTAATAAACGCATCAATAGTATCTGTAGCACGCTTTGCTACTTTGAGGATGCTTTGTGGAGTTGGATCGAGACAAGCTTCCAGTATAAATTCAATCGCGGAACAAGCTTCTTGTGCTTCGTAAATATATTGTGATTTAGTAACATAATCTGCATCTGGGGTTGCACGATCAAGTTCGCTTTGTAAATAGCTAATTACTCTAGTATCTACTGGTTGGCCTTGCAATATTTGCCAAACTTCATCTAGCGCAGTCCTCAGTGCAATAGGATTACCCCACTCTTCCTGTGTGTAAAAAGCTCCATAATTTGGCAGCAACCTCTCGCAAATCAAAGCTGCAAAAGCAATCCTGTGTAAAGGCGGTAATTTTTCAATTTCTTTTTCTAGTACGTCTAAATTGTAAAAGTCTAGATTCATTTAATCAATTACCGCTTTACTATTAAATTTACCTGTTCCAACTGTCGAGCGAAAAGCGGTAATAATCGCATCAGTTTTGCTCTCCAAACCTAGATAATAATTCTTCACGGGATAACTGCAAGAGTAAAGGAGCCAACTCCTCTGGCGGTAAGGCTAACAGTGGTGATATCATTGCTGCTAATTGCTCATCTAAGGAACCAAAGCGCGACGTTAGTAGATTTTCTATCAGGCGGCGTTGTCCCTGCTGGATTCCCTCTTGGATTCCTTGCTGGATTCCCTCTTGGATTCCCTGCTGTTGTGCTTCTTGTTTTGCCTGTTCTAATTGTTGATCGAAAAGTGGTGATAATCGCATAATTAACTCCTGATCTTCTACATCTTTATTGGTCGTAACTTGTAACTCTGCCCTTAACCGATTGAGCATGGTTAAAGCATTTTTTCGGAATGGATGCGAGACTGGAAGTGATTCTATTTCCGCGATCGCCTGCTTCTGAACATTACCTTTACCCAAAATCCTCAACCATAGAGTTTCTGGGGTACAAGGTAATTGGTGAATGACAACGATCGCACTCCTGAGTTCCGGTGCCATCAAGTAAACTCCCGGCAACCACTCTGGTTCTAATATAGCACGAAAGCCCGACAACACTGCTACTGATGCGGTAGGTGTAAGTATCCACAATCTCGGTAAGACTAAATCGGCAACTTCTCTGGGATTGCGAGCAGCTTCACGGTAATATTTGCGTCTAATTTCTAACTCTTTTGATAGGCAATCGCAAATTTCTTGGGGCGTGACTGGATTGCGAAATGGTTCTAAAATACAGGGAGTTTTTGCTAATCTTCCTAATAATCCTAAAAGTTCGGGATTCCCTTGGTTAATAGGTGCTGGCTCAAACCAAACATCTATTTCTCTAACTTCCGCACTAATACTACGGGGCGCTTGTACTGTGCCAAAAGGACTTAGTAACTCTTCTAAGTAATCTTTAGCAAATTTGTCGTGAATAAATCGAGTCATAATAAGAAGGAAGAAGGAAGAAGGAAGAAGGAAGAAGGAAGAAGGAAGAGGGAAGAGGGAAGAGGGAAGAGGGAAGAGGG
>DATGYA010000584.1:0-2550 GCA_035298405.1 Kamptonema sp.
AACGTGACGTTAGCGGCATCTGGCTTGACTCCGAAGCGATCGAGCAGTTGCGAAACCGCAATTCCCCGAAAGTAGAGGATAGCCTTGGGGTTTTTGGTATTGTGAGGCGAAGTAGTAGCAATACGAGTGCTTGCGATCGCATCCAATTGGGCCCAACTCAACCTCTGAGGGCTTTTGGCAATTTGCCCACTAATTAATAATTCCCACTCTTTAGGCTTAGAATTTTTTGACCGCTGTGCAACTATGGCATCATTACGAGCGATCGCTTCTGCTTGCCATTTCGCTAACTGAGCATCCGTTGCTCTGCGAGTACACCCCGGAAGCAAAATCGCCAACAGCACAAAAACAGGCAAGATGCCTATTCTACACAGAGTGAATTTTTTACTGAGTGCTGCACCCTGCCCGCCCCTGAAAGTCTGATTGACAATCGTGCAAGATGTTAGATTAAATAGATTAAAAATAAATAAACTTGCCATTTTACTGTCCCAATTTAGGGATGGATTATAATTTTACTTTAATAGTTTGCTTCCAAAGCATGAATGACCAAAAGCCCAAAACTCAATTCTGGAAAACTTGCGGAATTTTTCTAACTGGTTCCCTTGTTGGAGCTGTGCTAGCTTTAGGCAGCGAGGTAGCATTAAAACAAGCGCAGTTATCAAAAAATGAAGTGGAAATTAAGCTGCCGCCAACCAACTCAACTACTGCAACTATTCCATCCCCATCACCGCAATTCACAATTCCACCGCCACCAAATGCGAGTAGGCAAAGCCAGCCCCAGGCATCGCAGCCACCTACAACACCGCCAATACCCGCCAGCCAACCCTCTACACCTTCCCTGGCAAATGTTCCCAAATTACCCTCAACCTCTCCCACACCTTCCCCTTCACCAACTTTAGCTGGAACAGAACAAGTTAGCTTTGAAGCTGGTGCTACAGGTACAACTGTTCGTGACAGCTTGCAACCAAATCAGTCAAAACGTTATACCTTTAAGTGCAGCAGCAACCAGCAGATGACTGTAAAGATTGAAGAAGGTATTGTTAGTGTAGACGTTATTGCTCCCGATGGTGCAAAAATTGGTGCGGCTGTGGGCGCTCTCCAATGGCAAGGCCAATTAAAAATTAGCGGCGATTATACTCTGGAAGTTTCTACTCCTAAACAGTCAAATTATGCTGTAAAAATTGAAGTCCTTTAACGGTTAACTGTTAACCGTTAACCGTTAACTGTTAACCGTTAACAATAATACACTCATCTAGTAGGTGCGTCAGAAGTTAAAACTGTTATTTATCAATTTATAACTCGATCTTACGCACCCTACAAACAGTTATATTAGTGTGACTTGCTCTCCAGTTCAGAGTTTGAGCTTTGCAAAACTAATTGATAATGTTCCACTGTGGGAAAAGGATCGTAAAAGTGATGTAATAAAGCACGCCACTTTTCATACTCTGGCGATTGTCTAAATCCAATAGTATGAGCTTCTAAAGTCTGCCATCGCACCAGCAAAATATAGCGGTTTGTATTTTCTATGCAGCGTTGCAGTTCGTGAGAAATATATCCTGGCATAGAAGAAATGATAGGTGAAGCTGTTTTGAATGCGGCTTCAAAATCAACTAATAAATTAGGTTTTATATCCAAAATTGCAACTTCTAATATCATAAGTTTAGACGGTAAGATCAAATCGGGTTACATCGGAATTATTCTGCTTTTTCCTCTTTCTCTGCGCCCTCTGTGCAGAGAAAGAGGAAGAGGGTAGAATGGGTATTTGAGGTAGACATAATATCATTTTGGCTCAGCCTAAATTGATCCGAGCCAAGACTATGATAAAAGTACAGGTTTTTGATAATAAGGGCTATAACCTGGTAGTATTTTCACCCCAGGTTGGGTAACACGCAGAGTTAATGAAAGTCTTACTTTTCCGCTAGTATTGCGGAGCGATCTATGTACCAAATTCTCACTGAAAATTACAAATTCACCTGGTGTAAGTATCACTGGTATGGCTTGTTGTTCCAATTCGCTAGTTATATCAAAAAAGTGATTACCACTAAAAGGATCTGTGACTTTCACTGATAAATCATTACTTAAGCAAGCAGTCGGTAGATACTCAAACCCATTTTGTTCGTTAACTTCTGTAAGAGCGATATAGACATTAATGCTCTTGCCTGTAGCTGATAAAAGCTTGGGATAGGAGTCTTGATGCCAAAATGGTATTAGCTGCCCAGAGGGATAATTTGCCCAAATTTCAGAACGCCACAAAATTAAGTCTTCGCCTAAATGTTCTTTCAACTTTTGCAACAACATCCGATCTTGGCACAATGACAAAATAGCTGGCGAGTCTAAATGCCTTTCCATGTGAAATTCTTTTTTAAGGATTTGAATTAATAACAGTAAAAAAGAGCCAGGCTCTAATTTAATAAGGCAAGTAAATAGGTTAATTAGGAGTAATTTTTGCGGTGGTTTAGGCAAAATCTTTTCAAGAGTTATTTTAGCAATGGCGGCAATTTCTGCTTGATTTAAAAGCAGAGAATAGGGTATGCTAATATTTATATCTTCTTT
>DATGYA010000585.1:0-3029 GCA_035298405.1 Kamptonema sp.
GTGGGTATAATTTAATTGGATGTCTGGGAATTAGAAAGCGGTTTTCTTAGGTAAATTTTGGTGATGATGTAAGAATTATCGCAGAAACCCGGTTTCTCAGGTCTCTATTCTTGAATTTCACTTGTTGGCTCATTCACTTCTTCTGCTTTAGCATCAAAATTAATTCGTTCGTAAATATCTCTCAGCGGCATTTGAAACTCTACAGATTCTAGAGTTAATACAGATTCTTCTGAATCATATTCTGTTAATTCCCATTTACTACTAGAATTTTTAGCGAATTGTTCGATGTGATAGCTATATTGGTCTATTACAATGTATTCTCGAAATTCAAGAATTGAGCGATAGGCAAGAAATTTACCACCTCGGTCATAGTCTTTGGTTGAATTGGATAATATCTCAATGATTACTAGAGGATTTGTTACAATTGTTTTGTTATTTTCTTGATAGACTGGTTCTCCTTGAATCAGCATGATATCGGGATAGACGTAGCGGCGAGTTAGGGGTATCCACAGGCGCACATCGCTAGTAAATAATCTGTAATCTTTGCCGCGTAAGCCAAATTTTAAGTTAGCAATCAAGTTAATGATTATGCTGTTGTGGTTGGTGGTTCCGCCTGTCATTGGTACGATCTCCCCATCATGGTATTCACTTTTGTCGATCGCAGCTTCTTCTAAGGCCAGGTATTCCTCTGGTGTGTAGTAACGTTTTTCGGTTTGTGGCTTCTTTTCGATTACTGGTCTTTCTTGGGTTTGCATTGTCATTCCCTTCTGCTCTGAAGTGATTTTATGATAACATGAAAGAAGTTAGATTAAATCGCGATAAGCATACTTCATCACCAAGCAGGTTATGAGTATCATTGAACAAATCTATGCGATCGTTAAAACACTTCCCCAAGAGCAAGCCCGCGAAATTCTCACTTTTGCGGAATTTATTCGTGCCCAGCACCTCAATGCCAACCAATCGATCGCGACATTAGATACTTCGACTCCTTGAGCTGAACTGGTTTATTCCCTAGCTGGAACGTGGGCACAAGACTTTCCGACTCTCGAAGATATTCGTGCCGAGTTGGGAGAAGACATCTTGCGGGAGAGCTTGTAAATGTACATTTTGGATACAAATACATTAATCTACTACTTTAAAGGACAAGGACAAGTTTCCCAAAACTTTGCTAATGTATCTCCTGAAGAAATAGGCATTTCTACGATTGTCCTGTATTTGAATATTCTAAAAAATGATAGCGAGAGAAATATAGTTTGTATTTTAACAAGGTTATCAGTTTTTCGCCTTTCGTGTTACACATTGTAGTGCGATCGCATCCTGGGACTTAACCATCAATCTTGGCTCCTACTATAGCGGTTCTCAAGTAAGTGAGGTACGTAGTCGATGCTCTAGCCCTCTTAATTGGGCTTGTAGCAGTTATAGTGATTTAATATAAAAAAACAACAGACAACTAACAAATAACATCAAACTGCTAACAAATTATGTTTGACGCTCTTGCCGATCGCTTAGAATCCGCCTGGAAAAAACTGCGCGGTCAGGATAAAATTTCCGAGGCCAACATTCAAGAAGCACTACGGGAAGTCCGCCGTGCCCTCCTAGAGGCAGATGTTAACCTCCAAGTAGTCAAAGATTTTATAGCTGAAGTCGCGACAAAGGCCCAAGGCGCAGAAGTAATAGCAGGCGTTCGTCCTGACCAACAATTTATCAAAATTGTCTACGACGAACTGGTGCGGGTGATGGGGGAAACCAACGCACCACTCGCGATCGCGGACACTGCACCCACAATTGTACTCATGGCCGGTTTGCAAGGAACTGGCAAAACCACCGCATCAGCAAAATTAGCATTACAACTTCGCAAACAAAACCGCAGCACTTTACTTGTCGCCACCGATATTTATCGACCCGCCGCTATCGATCAGTTAGTTACCCTCGGTAAACAAATTGACGTGCCTGTATTTGAATTAGGCAAAGACGTTGACCCCGTAGAGATTGCCCGCCAAGGCATCGATCGCGCCAGAGAACTTGGCGTTGATACAGTCATTGTTGATACCGCCGGCCGCCTGCAAATTGACCAAGAGATGATGGCCGAGTTGGCCAGAATTAAACAGATAATTCAACCCCACGAAACCCTGCTAGTAGTAGATGCTATGACTGGTCAGGAAGCCGCCAACCTGACACGGACATTCCACGAACAAATCGGCATTACCGGCGCAATTTTAACGAAAATGGACGGCGACAGTCGCGGTGGCGCGGCACTGTCAGTGCGGCAAATATCTGGCGCACCGATTAAGTTTGTCGGCGTTGGCGAGAAAGTGGAAGCGCTGCAACCATTTTATCCCGATCGCATGGCATCTCGGATTTTGGGAATGGGCGATGTCCTCAGCCTGGTAGAGAAGGCCCAAGAGGAAATCGACATCACCGATGCTGAGCAAATGCAGGAAAAAATCCTGACAGCAAAGTTTGACTTTACCGACTTCCTCAAGCAGATGCGCTTGCTGAAGAATATGGGATCTCTCGGTGGAATTTTGAAGATGATTCCCGGACTTAATAAGATGTCCGATGACGATATGCGGAAGGGAGAGGTGCAACTGCGGCGGACTGAGGCGATGATTAACTCCATGACAACTGAAGAGAGGCGCAAGCCAGAACTGCTTTCGAGTTCTCCTTCACGCCGCCGCAGAATTGCCAAGGGTGCTGGCTACCTTGAGTCAGATGTCGCGAAGTTGGTGAGCGATTTCCAGAAAATGCGAACCATGATGCAGCAAATGAGTCAAGGGGGCGGTTTTCCCGGAATGCCCGGAATGCCGGGAATGGCTGGGATGCCGGGAATGGGCGGTCTGGGCGGCCGTCAGAACCAACCAGGTTGGCGCGGCGGGACTCCCCCGAAGAAAAAGAAAAAAGACAAGAAGAAAAAAGGGTTTGGGCAACTTTAGGAGATGGGGGAGATGGGGGAGATGGAGGAGATGGGGGTGATGGGGGTGATGGGGGTGATGGGGGTGATGGGGGTGATGAGGGTGATAGGGGAATAG
>DATGYA010000586.1:0-2883 GCA_035298405.1 Kamptonema sp.
ATGAATAAATTAAATTTTTAATTTTGCATTTTTAATTTAGCCTGACGCACCCTACTAAATTGGAGCGGTTCCTGATTAAATCTTTTGCTAAGCAAATCCACTTAATTAACTGTAAGATACGGATGGATAAAAAGCTTGTTATATAAGCCTTCTTCCTTCTTCCTTCTTCCTTCTTCCTTCTACTTAACATAGAAATTATGGAAAAAACCGAAAAGCATAAGATGTTGGCTGGGGAGTTATATTGGGCGGGTGATGCTGAATTGACGCGCGATCGCAAACGAGCTCGTCGCCTTGCCAGACTCTACAACTCTACTACTGAAGAGGAAACAGCAAAACGATTAGATATCATCAAAGAATTATTCGGCTCAGTTGGAGAGAAAATTGAGATCGAGCCACCTTTTTACTGTGACTATGGCAGCAATATTAATATTGGCAATGGATTTTACATGAACTTTGGCGGAGTTATTCTCGATTGCAATCAAGTTAACATTGGTGACAATTTACTGTGTGGGCCTAATGTGCAAATTTACACTGCTTATCACCCCACTGACCCTGAAATTCGCCTTTCTGGTAAAGAACTTGCCGCACCGATTTATATTGGCAATAACGTCTGGATTGGTGGCGGAAGTATTATTTGTCCGGGAGTAACTATTGGTGATAATACCACTATCGGCGCTGGCAGTGTTGTTGTCAAAGATATCCCAGCAAATGTTGTGGCAGTGGGGAATCCTTGCCGAGTTATCCGCCATTTGGCTTAAATAGACCGTAGAAATGCTACTATCAACAGAATGCTGTGTTTAAATTATTCCTGAAAAAAATTTATGGCTAGTGCAACTGTTTATGCCAATGCTCCCGATCTTTGTACTGATGACTACGTAGCACTTGGCTTAGCTACCTGTTTTATCAAAGAAGAGGGGGAAGTTCACGAAGTTAAAGTTGTGGAGGCTATTCCCTCAGCAGCTTTAGAAGCAATTGTCAAGGGAATTCCTACTTCTTATGAAATGGCTTGTGGGACAACTTTGGGCTCAGTGCTAGATGGCGAAGCGCCCAAAATGCCACCAGAGTTTCCCGCTGAGGCTCAATTTAGTGATGAGTTTAGCTTTAGAGCGATCGCGGCCGCTCGCACTTACAAAAGCCGTCCTCAAGCTCAATCTCACATTCCTCTGGGAACAGTACGGCAAGATTTTAACTACTCTTTAGATCGCAAGCGTGTACTCAATTCTACTCGAATTGTTAGCACGGAAGATAATGTAAAACAGCACTCACATACGCACAAAGTCCTATAGATCGACAGTGAACTGTCAACAGTTAACTGTTGACAATTAGTAAAGCTATGGGAAACTTTACACGGTTGAAATTTTCGGCATTAGCTCAATCTTGGCAAGAAAGATACTCTCAAGGGTGGCGGCCTCGGCAAACCAGCGTATTTCTCATCATCGGTGGAATTACACTGGCAGTAAGTACAACTGCTGTAATCAGCTATCAAATTGTCCGAGGTTTAATTCTTGATAACTTAAAACAAAATGCCTTATTAGAAGTTAGGCGAGGACGCAATGAAATTGATGAGTGGTTAGGTATACGCAAAGCTGAAGTAGAAACAATTGCCAACACTCCTATCGTTCGTTCCCTGAATTGGTCGGTTGCTGAACCATATTTAAAAAAAGAACAGGCTCGCCTGTCGCAATTCTTTACGATCAATATGATTAATGCGGATGGTTACTATCATACAACTAGGGGAGGTCGAGGGAATCTCAAGGATCGCGAACATTTTCAGAAAGCAATGGCAGGGAAACTAAACGTATCAGATCCTCTCCAAGGTCGTACTTCAGGAACTCCGCAAATTGTAATTGGAGCTCCAATCTGGTCAAACTTCCCCAATCAGGGAAAACCTATAGGAGAATTAGCAGGGACAGTCAGTATGGAGCGGATAGCTGATGAGGTAAACACCATAAAATATGGCTATCATAGTTATGCTTTTGTCCTCAATTCTCAAGGCGTACCTATTATTCATCCCAATAAAAATTTAATTGGAAATATCGATAAGCCTGCGCCGAGTTGGTTACAAGCCAAAGATCCAGATTTAGCTAAACTTGCTCGTCAGATGATTTATAAGCAAAGTGGTATTGAATTGCTAAAAGTTGATGGTAAATCGGTTTATGTTGCCTATATTCACCTCAGAGAAGCTGACTGGTCAATAGCCTTAATAATTCCGCGATCGCGTCTCGAAAAAGAACTTAACGCTTTAAATCTATTAGCAACTGTCTTAGGGATACTATTAGGTGCAGCGATGGTAGCGGCAGTAATTCTCGTGAAATTATTTGAGAAAACTCGCGCTCGCGCTGAAACTGAAGCGCTACTAAATCGCCTTACAGGACGTATTCGAGCTTCCCTTAACCTTGATGAAATTTTGGACACAACAGTTGAAGAATTGGGAACTTTGCTGAATTTAGAACGAGCAAGTTTCGGCTGGTACGATCGCCGCAATGAAACTTTAGAAATTTGCTGGGAATACTGTTCAGAAGGTACACCAGAGCAATTGGGGTTGTTTTATGTAGATCCGCCGGGAGACCTTGCAGCTAGACTGCAACGAGGTGAATCGGTGCGGCTGTTACCGGTAGTTTCTAACAGTAGTGAGTCTAGAGAATTGGTAGAATTGGTATCTTTGGAACTAAAAGACTGCCGCTATCTAGCAATTCCGATCCGAACTAATAGCGATCGCCAAGGATATCTTCTTGCCAGTGCAGCACGCAGGTTCGGTCGTGAGGAAGAAATACAACTATTACAAGCGGTGACAGACCAATTGGCGATCGCCATTACCCAATCCCACCTCTACAGCCAAACTCAGGAACAAGTTAAACTTTTAGACGAAGCTTTAACGGAGTT
>DATGYA010000587.1:0-2295 GCA_035298405.1 Kamptonema sp.
GATGCCCTGCTCAATCCCCCCTTACCCAATGAAGCACTCAAGGCGGCAGCGGTAAGGTATCAGCAAACTATGAGGGCTTAATGGTTCTCAAAATCGAGCCACTGAATAGCCACAAACACATACGTTCAGACTTCTGTTGTGGCAAAGATAGCCTAGATAATTACATCCGTAAACAAGCATCACAGGATCTCAAAAGGAAAGTTGCCACGATATTTGTTTTAGTAGATGAGTCAGAAAACCATCCAGAAACAGAAGTTTTAGGCTATTACACACTCTCAAACTACACTTTAGTACAAAAAAAGTGAAGTGGAAGAGTATTTTTTTCTGGCTGCCAGAATGTTCAAAGGAGCGATCGCTATCTTCATCTGCTCTTTTGCCTCGCTTGCTCCAGGTACTAATCTCACTGATGTTACGACTACTACAAAAGCTTGATATTTGAACCCTTCTATTTCCTCTTATTCCCTCTTATTTCCTAATATCTCCTACTTGTCCCTAATATTTCCTAAATTCTCCTCCATTTTTTACAATCTTTAATTAAGTTAAATTAATTTTCGCTGCTTTAACATTGATTTTTTGTACTCCGACACCTCTTAAATCCTCCTAGTTAGAGTGCTGGTCGCATAGCAAGCCATGTCAAATAGACGTTATAGGGGAGTAAAATGAACACTCTTTGCAAATTAGGGGTTTTTGCTAGACTGCGATGAGAACTGTGGGAAGTTGGAGTTAGCGATCGCTACAATCTGATAGTGGTAATCGTTAAATCGTACCGTAACTTCCTTGACGGGGCGTTCTTTTGAGAACAGCTTACTGCTACGAGTAATAGTAGTTTGTTGAGGTAAAGCCAGTTCCAGCTTATCAGCCAGAAATTCCAACAAATCGCCCGACTCTTGACGATCCATCTGCAAGGCTGCTGCCAAAACATTGACCTGTAGGCTAGGATCTAAATCTTCTGTCACTGAGTACCTACCTTTTTGCTGTCAGCGTATGCTCCGTTAATTATATTATCCAGCAACCTCTCTTTTTTTAATTAATACAAATCATTACTTTCTCCACTCTAGTGTAGAGTCAAAGGAGTTAGACCCGATTTACCGCTCCATGAAACCTACTCAAATCTACCTACGGCAAACTTGATATTAACTTCCTGCTCCTACCAAGGGAGTCGGCTCCAACTTGTCCACAGGCGTAACTTCAGACTGAGCTAGTCTTACTTTTTCTGAACAACGAGATAAATTAATTGCGGCGTTTTAATCGTGATTAATTAACAAATTACAGCTATTCTAGCGCAACTTATGAGTAGATATAGTAAGATTTGGGTAAATTTTTGTAAACAGTTGCCCCCCCCCTTCCTAAAAGATGTTAAATAGGTTCTATAAAGTAATTAAGCTAGGGTGTCACAGATTTTGCTATTAGGAAAGAAGATTTATAGCCCATCACAAAAAAATGCAGAAAACCTCAAAACTTGCCTTATTTGTTAGTCAATCTATCCTAACATTAGGGTGGCTGGCAAATTTTACACCTGCGATCGCGCAAGAAGTTCCCCTTAATTCTGAACTAGACCCAAATTTCCCTAGTCAATTAGCCACTGATTCCCCTTTCGCCCCAGAGTCCAATCCTGGGATAAAGAGAACAGATACACCTACTCCTCTGGCAAATAGTGAAGATTTAACGGATAGTACCGATGCGATGAAGCAAGTTACCTCCGTTTCTCAGTTATCGGATGTGCAACCTACGGATTGGGCGTTTCAAGCTTTACAATCCTTAGTAGAGCGTTATGGCTGTATTGCGGGCTATCCTGATGGTACTTTCCGGGGTAATAGAGCCTTAACTCGTTACGAATTTGCGGCGGGTTTAAATGCTTGCTTAGACCAAATTAGTCAGCAAATTGGTACGGCAACGGCGAATTTAGCTAATAAAGAAGATTTAGTTAAACTGCAAAAACTCCAAGAAGAATTTGCCGCCGAATTAGCTACTTTACGAGGTCGTGTTGATGCTTTAGAATCTCGCACTGCTGAATTAGAAGCTAATCAGTTTTCTACCACTACTAAACTTTACGGCTTAACCTTTTTCAACCTCACAGATACTCGCGCCACTGGCAAGATTAAAGCTGAAGGAACTAGTGCTTTTACTGCTAGTCGGGATGCTAATGGCCGCCCAATTCAACGCCGATTAAGTGGGGATACAGAAACAACATTTAGTTATCTAACTTGGCTTAGTCTAGTAACTTCTTTCACCGGTAAGGATACTCTATTAATGGTACTGGCTGCGGGTAATGGGAATGCAGCAACTAATCAATTA
>DATGYA010000588.1:0-2950 GCA_035298405.1 Kamptonema sp.
CCTCCCCATCTCCCCCATCTCCCCCACCCTATGACTAATTCCCTGTTTTGTGTCGAAAATTTGCGTGTAGCTTATCCAGAAAGAAATCAACAATCTAGCTGGGCAATTGATGACGTATCTATAACGCTGCAACCAGGGGAAAAATTGGGATTAGTTGGGGAGTCGGGATGCGGTAAGTCAACGCTGGGACGAGCAACTATGCGACTGTTGCCTAAGTCTTCACATATTGAAGGGCAAGTGATTTTTTCGGGGCAATCTGTGTTTGATATGAACGCCGAACAGCTTAGATGCTTTCGCGGAGAAGCGGTGGCGTTAGTGTTTCAAGATCCGATGACTCGCCTCGATCCTTTGATGACAATTGGGGAACATTGTATTGAAACTCTCAAAGCTCACGAACCAAAATTATCGCGATCGCAAGCCAAAGATCGAGCTATAGAAACTCTGGATGCTGTTAAAATTCCAGCTTCTCGCTGGTCGCAATATCCCCATGAATTTAGCGGCGGAATGCGACAACGGGTAGCGATCGCCTTAGCTGTACTCCTCAATCCTAAATTAATTGTTGCCGACGAACCGACTACCAGTTTGGACGTAACAGTAGCCGCTCAAATTTTAAAAGAATTAACGCGGCTTTGCGACGAACGGGGAACATCGATCTTGTTAATTTCCCACGATTTAGCGATGGTTGGGGAGTATTGCGATCGCATTGCTGTGATGTACAACGGCAAAATAGTAGAAACCGGCCCTGTTGAGTCTGTGTTTCAAAATCCTCAGCATGAATATACGCGATCGCTCTTGAAAGCAGCTTTACACATTCAAAAGGATCGAGAGAGCGGGGGAGATGGGGAGCAGGGGAGCAGGGGAGCGGGGGAGCAGGGGAGTAATTTATCCTCTTCCTTGACTACTAGCCAATTACCAATTACCAATTCCCAATTCCCAATTACCAATTCCCAATTCCCAATTTTGCGGGTACAAGATTTGCAGCAACATTATACTTTAGAACGCAATTTTTTAGACCAAATATTTTCTAGAACGGGACAAGTAATTAAAGCAGTAGACGGTATTAATTTAGAACTATATCCAGGGGAAATTTTAGGATTAGTTGGAGAATCTGGTTGCGGCAAAAGTACACTTTCTCGCACAATTTTACAGCTAATTCGTCCTACCGGAGGCACAGTTGAATTTCTAGGGACAGATTTAACGGCACTCTCCCGCGATGCTGTGCGATCGCACCGCCGTGACATTCAAATGGTATTCCAAGATCCCCATGCTTGCCTTAACCCCATGATGACAGTCGGTCAAAGTATTGCCGATCCTTTGTTCATCCACAAACTAGCGACTCCAGATGCAGCTAAAAAACAAGTATTGGCTATGCTAGAACGGGTGGGTTTGACACCTTCGGAAGAGTACTATCAACGCTATGCAGGCGAGTTATCGGGGGGACAACAGCAGCGAGTTGCGATCGCACGCGCTCTTATTACCCGCCCTAAATTGTTAATTTGCGATGAACCAGTAAGTATGTTGGATGCTAGCGTGCAGACGCAAGTATTAGACCTGATGTTGGAGTTAAAAGCAGAATTTAACCTTACTTATTTGTTTATTACCCATGACCTTTGGGTGGCAAGATTTTTTTGCGATCGCATCGCCGTAATGAACTCTGGTAAAATTGTGGAAATCGGCGCGACAAAAGAGATTTTTACCAATCCTCAACACCCTTATACTCAACAACTTTTACAAGCTGCCCCTTTACTTGCTCGAACATAATATAGCAACCGCCAAGACGGTTAGGACTATCTTGATTGCCGAAACCCTTGCTATTATTACCTCATTCTTCTTCCTTCTTCCTTCTGCTATACAACGGGTTGATGTCATAATTGGTAGGAGCAAAGCATTGCTTTGCTCCTACCAATACCGCGTTCATTATTAACTATTCAAAAAAGTATCAGGATCGATACCAGATTCCCGCAGTTTCTGAATCAAAGATTCTAATTGAGCTTCTGCTTGTTCGGCGCGTTGCCGCTCAAAATCAGCCTGCTGACGCTCTTGTTCGGCACGTTGACGCTCTTCTTGAGCGCGTTGGCGTTCTTGTTGCGCCCGTTGTCGCTCAAATTCAGCCTGTTCTCGCTCAAATTCAGCTTCAGTCAAAACCCAATTTCCTTCAGCATCATACCAGCGCAACCACAATCGCTCAACTCCCTGATACTCTCCTTGCCACAAACCCAAACCTAAATCAAGATCGGAAATCCATACCCGCGAATCTTGCAACTGTAGTTCTTGATAATGCGATCCTTCCAGCTTAAAGACTCGTAGCTGATTGGTATAACGGCTAAAAACCACATAGTAAGGAATGCGTAAAATCCGCTCGTAAACCTCCCATTTTCCTGGCTTTCTCTGCTCATTTTGAACTCCCCTTGATTGCCCATTTCCTGGTACTTGAAGAGCATCTGGCGGCGTTTCGCTCTCGATTTGTCCTAAATCTTCCTTCTCTGTACCGGGGGAAAGCAGCTCAACAACAACAAAGGGATTAACGGCCTCTTGCCAGACAACGTAACTTAGGCGCATCTCCACTTCAGCGTAAAGTCTGGGCACGCCGACAACACCAAACCAATCCGGCCGCTTGTACCAATTAGGATGGCGCGAGTCGTAGTAAAGGTTGATGTCGCTGCCACAAAATATCTGAGAAGGTTGATACTGAGAAGGCTGAAATGTCTGGGTCAGCAATTGAGGTTGCAAGTCATGAAATTCGTCAGGCAAACCAGGTTCCTCCGGGTCTTCACTCGGTAGATCGTACATCGTGGGTAAAGTTTCTCTGGGCGATCGCGGCGGATCTGTTTGAGGAACAGGATATTTAAAGGGAAACATAAAATTTAGGCAGAATCACTGGCTTTATGTTAACATCGGCCTCAATCTAACTACTTGCCAAATTTTTTTAGTGTCGAGCGTACTTTTAAAT
>DATGYA010000589.1:0-2216 GCA_035298405.1 Kamptonema sp.
TCCATTATCTGAGCCAGTTCAGTTAATTCCTGCCCTGTATAATAAGCGTAATAACAGTATGTTGCGGCACTCAGACATCCGGTTTCAATCTCTCCGGTTTCTATGCCAATACAGTAGGCTTCTTGTAGCTTATTAATAATTTTAGAGAGGGAGTTTTTCCAATGCTTAATAAAAAGGTGAACTATCAACCAGTTCCGGGCAATAAATGATCTTAATTGCAGTCGTTCTCGAAGGTTTAATGCTAATTCACCAAACTCGTAACCGTTTTCGATATCGCCCATAATGCCACACAAAATTAAGCCATAATCGCCATAAGCAAATACCGAAACCGGACAGTTGCCCGATTGAATGGATAATTCGACTTGCTTAAAAATTAGCAATGGCATGAGGTTAGGAGCTACCCCAAAGGCAGCAGGCACCAAAGTAGCCAAAATTTCCATCGCTGCCAACAGTCGGGAATCGCTCATGGGGGGTAAATCTAGCAAACTGCTAGGCGCTTTGTCTGCCCAAAGCGATCGCGTTACCCCAAAAGCTTGCCCAATATCTGCCTGGGTTGGTTGTGCTGGAAACTCAATTTCTAGGGAACTTAATACATATAAACCAATCTGAATTGACTCTAGAGATTGCCCTTGGGCTGTAGCTCCCATGATGCGAGTTTGCTGAACTTTGATAGTATCGAGCAATGTTTGAGCGTGTTGCAACACCAAATCAGCCCATCGTGCCATAGACTCAAAATCGGTGTTGAGATAGCTAACTTCAGCGCTTTCTTCATGCAGTGCTAGAGCTAGGAGATAGCAACTCTCCCAAGCTGTTGGGGGTAACAGTTCGATCCCGGCAACAAAATAGGCGATCGCAGCTCCATAAGCTGTAGCTATTTTTGCTTTGCGTCCAGCCTTCAGGTTTAATTCAGCCAAATTTTTTTGTTCTTGGGGATCTGCAATCAAAGCCACCCCAATATTTAAATGGTTGACAATTTCAAATAACCTTTCTTCTTGCTCGCTGACTGAAGACTTCTGCTGCAACAGTTGACCGATGTGAAGATGAGTTATTTGTTTTCGATCGGCTGAAATTAGCGAATAGGCAGCTTGTTGAACGCGATCGTGCAAAAATCGATAAGTCGGATTAGCCGAAGTATTCAAGACTCCATCACTATCCGATTGAGTAAAGAATTTATAGATTTTGGTAGTAGGAATTACCAAACCTTCTTGCAATGCTTTCCATAAAGCTGTCGCCGTTGTTCCCGCAGATTGCTCGCTGACAATTACCAAGGTATTCAAATCAAACTCGGCTCCAATACAAGCCGCTAATTTGAGGATATCCTGAGTCTTTGTTGGCAGTTTTTGCAATTGCAGTGCCATGAACTCTACCACATCATCAGTAAGTGCTAAAGCTTTAACTTGGGCAATATCGCATTGCCAATGTTGGATATTCCAATCAAAGCTAATCAGCTTATCGTCATGTAAGGCTTTGAGAAACTGGGTAGCAAAGAAAGGATTTCCTTGGGTCTTTTGATAAACTAATTTGGTTAAGGGTTGAGCCAGAGACAACTCACAATTAAGCGTATCTGCTATCAACAGATTCATCTCTGGTTCGCTTAATGGTGGCAAGGTAATTGTATTTACTTTCGCCCCAGTTTTGACTAGCTCATCTATAGTTAAGCTCAATGGATGGGCAGGTGAAACTTCATTATCGCGATAAGCACCTAATATTAATAAATAGCCAGTATCTTCCATCAATAACTTCAGTAAATTCAAGGAAGTGGAATCTGCCCATTGCAAATCATCCAAAAATATTACTAAAGGATGCTCTCTAGTGGTGAAAACTTGTACAAATTTTTGAAACAGCAGATTAAAACGATTTTGAGCCGCACTGCTGGATAATTCTATGGCAGTTGGTTGTTGACCAATGATGCCTACTAACTCAGGAATTACATCAATTAAAACTTGTCCGTTGTCTCCCACGGCTGCTAAAATCTGGTTTTTCCATGCTTGTAGTTGCTCGTCAGATTCTGATAATAATTGCCCCATTAAGTCCCGGAAGGCTTCCACAAAGGCGCTAAAAGGAATGTTGCGATTAAATTGGTCATATTTGCCTTTGATGAAGTAACCCCTTTGCCGGACAATGGGTTTATGAATTTCATTAACAACAGCGGTTTTTCCAATTCCAGAAAAGCCTGCCACTAGCATCATTTCTGCGCTACCTGCGCTGACTCTCTC
>DATGYA010000590.1:0-10781 GCA_035298405.1 Kamptonema sp.
TGATTCAGTTCCCGGTAGACTTGTTGTTTCACCCACTGACCAACAGCATCTAAGGGTGTAAAAACTTGACCAATAGGCCAGCTTACATCTTGACCCAAAGGTGTTTGGTGGTTGCCCGCTATTATCTTTTGTACAATCATACCGGGAAAGCGCTGTTGTAGTAGCTTTTCTAAGATTGCGCTTTGATCGATGTTGTCATCAGTAAATTTAACTAAGAGATTGCGCCGAATTTGATAGCGATCTTGCACTAGGCGGTTGGTTTCTTGAGGGGAAGGAGTAAATTCGACCTTAAAGACAGGGGATATTTGCTCCACAATAGGGATAGCGTCACGAGCTGCATAGTTGTTGAAAGAAATTAAGATATTGCCAGCTCGTTCTACATCAAATAAACTCCCGATTAACAGGTGCAGCTTACACCCCATGCTGTGTCCAATTCCGTAGATAGGAAAGTATGCTTTTTGCAGGGTTTTTGTGGCGTATAAGCGATCTAGGGCATTTTCAAATTTGTTGAGGACATCGCGGGCGATCGCGATATGATCCAAAGTATTTACAAACGGTGTAGCCACTACTAAATATCCTTGTCCTGCCAATTCCTCCAACAACCAACGATAAGTTAGTTGCGGTGCAGTAGCAACGAAAGCACCTCCTAGAAAATGTACAATTGCGCTAGGACGTGGCGGAATTAATACCCAATTGCCAGAAATTTCTTGCCAGTCCATAAAATTATCAACTTGAAAGCAAAAAGGTAATTAAATTGTTCAGCTAGCTGCAAATTTTTATTGAATTTCTTGACTCAATCTTTCTTGATATTTCATCCACTTAAACTTGTTTACAGTAGCTTGGGGATTTAAAACTGTCGTAACTACACCGAAAATAAGTGCCGGTAAAATATTGCGATTTAGCCAATTTTGTCCGGCTTTTCTCATGTAGTGGAGCGCTAAAAGTTCTCTAAGTTTATTCAGCTTTTTTAAAGGAGGTAAAGTGTTAAAATATATATCTTCATACTCATTTAAACTCAACTGTTTTTCTCCTTGAATGCGTCGCCGCTGATTTTCTTTGATGCAATCTGAAGCTATGCGTTTTTTCAGCCAATACTTATCTGTTAAAGAATTACCTTGAATTCGATAATTTGCTAAGGGTGCTTTTGTAGCCAGCATACCGTATTTTTCAGCTATGCGGGTAAATAGCTCTGCATCTTCTCCTACCAGCCAATCTTCTGCAAACCCCCCTTCTTGCAACAGAGTTTCTCGATCTATAACTACCGCAGAGGGGAAAACCCAAGGAAGTTCTCCACCTTCTTTAATAATATTCATCTCTTCTAGAGTAGTTGGATAGGTGGGAATGTAACTCGTTTTTTTGCCGTACTTATCTAGATAAGATAGAGCGTGAGCAGCAGCTTTGATATTCGGGTGGTCTTTGAGTATTTCGAGGCAAACTTCGAGCTTGTTTGGTTCCCACGTATCGTCGCTATCTAGAAAAGCTACAAACTCTCCCGTCGCTTTTTCAATCATTAAGTTTCTAGACTTAGAAACTCCATAATTTTCCTGATTTTGGTAGTAATGAATCTGTGGGTTTTCCTCTGCGAGTTTCTTTGCTACTTTCGCAGTTTCGTCACTAGAACAGTCATCAACAATTAAAATTTCTATGTTTTTGTAAGTGCCGCTAAGAACAGAGGCAACTGCTTCTGTAAGAGTGTCGGCCGCATTGAAGGCAGGAATGATAACTGAGACTTTTTCCTTGCTCATAGCCTTATTTAGAGGTTTGTTGACAATCAAAAAAGGTAGGTAGGTAAGCTACAGTTTAACTTTTTCGGGAAAAATTTAGCTTATTTTAGCACAAACTTAAAGCAGGTTTACATAAGGCTCCTAGTATAGCACTCTTTAAACTCCAAACTTTAACTAACTTGCATCGGCCCCAAATATTTCGTTAAATAAGGCGAAAAAACCTCATAAATTAGCGTCAAGGGCCGACCATAATGCCAAAACAAATAATGTCTCCCCCAAAACGGCCCAGACTCTCCAAAAGCCGACTCCAAAGCCGCAGACTCCCCATAATAAATCCCTTGGACATCCCGATATAGTTCCGTCCGCAACCGCGCCAAACTTGCCCAAATTGGCAACGATTTATTCTGCAAATATTCATCCACATGACTTGCTTCCCACCAAGAAGTTGCATAAGCTAAGCGCTGTCCCGAAGCTGTCCGCAGCCAAACTTGTCGTCGTAGACGTGGCCCTGGTACTGCCTCAATTTGCAGCGGTGCACCATCTGCATCACTACCAACCAACGACATATCAATCACATCTACTTCTGTTGGTTCCCCAGTCATCAGTTGCAGGTGGCGAGTAGGGGAACCGTCACCAAGAAGCAATATCTGCCATGCCGGTGCTAACTGGGTATGCGGTAAACCCTTCTGCACTATGTCCTCACCGCCTTGCCATGAGGAATTGAGAGCATACCAGGATGCGGGGATGGTCAGGCTGTTTGTAGGTTGGAATCTAGCAGTCAATTGTTGTTACAAAACTTAATCTCTCTTTTATGATAGCGTTATTTTCCTGTTTGGGAAATTACCAACAGGACTTTACAAGCAAACTGTATCGTTTGCCTGCTTAAGGTCTGATTCTGAAAGGTTGACAAATAATTAGTGAGGGTGGCATGAATTTGTTACTTGTCGAAATTTGCCACTAGCCATAATTGCGATCGCAAAAGCCCTTGATGAGGATTGAACTCATGACCTCACCCTTACCAAGGGTGTGCTCTACCACTAAGCTACAAGGGCAATTAAAATTAAAACTTATAAAAATTAAAATTTTAATTTTTCATTAATATTGTGGTGGGCCGGGCTAGATTTGAACTAGCGTAGGCGTAGCCAGCGGATTTACAGTCCGCCCCCATTAACCGCTCGGGCACCGACCCATTTGCACCCACAATCATTAATAGTAGCAGCACTTGCTGTAGTTGTGCAAGGGGGTAAATCAGATTTTTGGCAAAATTAACAAAACTTTACAAATCCCGATTTTCCCCTAGACTCAAAAGCTAAAAGCCTTATCAAGCCACCTAGCTTGACCTCGCTGATAGTTTTAATTTTTAATTTTTAATTCTTTCAGATACTGCAATAGACCCTGACAGGCATCCATCAGTAAATCAATTACCCGATCGAATCCCTCTGGACCGCCGTAGTAAGGATCTGGAACTTCTTTCAAATCATAGTGCTGACAAAAATCGCACATTAGGCGCACTTTGTTCCGATATTTACCAGTAGGATCGAGAGCGATAATATCCTGATAATTTTCCCGATCCATTGCCAAAATCAGGTCAAAATTATCAAAATCTAACTTTTGAAACTTACGAGCGCTACCTTGGAGTCTAATGTGGCGTTTGGTTGCTGCGATCGCCATCCGTCCATCTGGAGGACTACCGACATGATAACCAGCGGTTCCGGCAGAGTCACAAATAATCCGATCGGCTAAACCAGCTTGCGCGATTAAGTGATTCATAATATTTTCCGCCGATGGAGAGCGGCAAATATTGCCAAGACAAACAAACAGTAATCTGTAGGGCATTGATTAATTCAAAAAGCTAATCGGAGAATTATTGCGTAGGGCGGGCCCAGGGGAGTACAGAGAAGGCCAACCCTACATTTAGTAACCAATCGCGAATCGGTTACATCCCAGGGAGATTCAGTCCCCCTGTCAGTTCTTCCATTTTCTCCCGCATAGTCATCGTGGACTTATTGTAAGCCTCTTGCATCGCCACAATGACGAGTTCAGAAACAACATCCGCCCCTTCCCCAAGTGCATCAGGGGAAATCTCCACGCGCCGGGGTTCTTGGTTGCCACTAACAACAACTTTAACTAAGCCGCCGCCAGCAATTCCCTCAACTTCCATTAGATCCAACTCTTCTTGGAGCTTTTTAGCTCCCTCTTGAACCTGCTGAGCTTTTTTGAAAGCTTCAGTAAGTTCTTTCATTTTGCCCAGACCGAAGCCGAATCCTTGTGATTTTGTCATAGCTGCTTTGCGATTGTGTGTTGGCGAGTTTTGCCACTGCTCTAATAGAACCTATCCATAGCTGTCCAAAAACAGTTAGGAATCTACTTCCTCCCTTAATAACAATCATTCGTTAAAAAGGAAACTCTCCCAGTATTTTAACCTCTGGCTCCAACAACAGCGACCACCGCTGTTCCACTTGCTCCTGAACATAGCGGATCAGTTGAAAGATGTCGCTTGCTGTTGCCCAGCCACAGTTGAGAATAAAATTAGCGTGGCGAACAGCCACTTGGGCCCCGCCAATTTGGTGTCCCTTAAGTCCTGTTTGTTCAATTAACCAGCCTGCTGTTTTGGGGCCGGGATTACGAAAGACGCTGCCACAACTGGGCAAATGATAGGGTTGGCTTGTACGTCGCTGATTAAGATGTTCAGTGGTAGCCGCCATTACAACTGCCTTTTCAAATCCTGGCCGTAGCTGGAATGTCGCTTGGGTGACAAGGCGGTTGTTGCCTTGGAGTGCGGAAGTACGGTAGCGATAACCGAGTTCTTGGGGAGTGAGAATTTCTAGCTTGCCAGTAGGGGAGAGGACAGAGGCATTCACCAGAATTTCAGCGGTAGAATTTCTATGTGCGCCGGCGTTCATGACGACAGCGCCCCCAACTGTACCGGGGATGCCTACTGCCCACTCTAGCCCTTGCCAGCCGCGCTTTGCTGCTAGCCAAGCTAGGCGGGGGATAGATTCTCCAGAGCCGGCGGTGAGTTGACCTGTTTCCAAGTTGAAATGGACGTGGCGGAGGTGGCGAGTACCGATCACCAACCCAGATAAGCCCCGATCGCTTACTAGCAAATTTGAGCCAGCCCCTAGAAGAGTAACGGGCACTCCCTCCGAGCTAGCCCACTCAAAACTTGCTTGTAGCTCTTCAACAGTGCCAGGAGCAATGTACCATTCAGCAGGGCCACCGACTCGAAAGGAAGTCAGTGGAGCTAAGGAGACTTGAGATTTGATCTGGCAGTCAGTTCCCGGCAAAGAAATAGGAGAATATACTCGCCGGTTGCCCTTAGTGGGAGAGTCAGAGGAGAGAGTGACAATCATAGCAATTGCTTAAATGCCTCGGATTAAAGACGTTGTTGACAGTTGATTGACCCAACTTGTACGCGATCGCTCTCAGCGTGCGGCATTAGCCACCTCATGCAGGCAGCCCACTGCGGGGATCGCTCTCTGCAACAGACACTCCCAAACCTTGAGCCTCTTGGTAAAAAGCCATTACTTCTGGCATGATTTGATTAAGATTGCCAGCGCCAAGAAACAAAGCTAAATCCCCCGGTTGCAAGATTTCTGTTAAAAATTTGCTCATAGACGGGAGGGTAGGCTGGTAATAAACCCGCTGGTGGTGTTCTGCAATTAAAGCTGCAAGTTTTTCGCCGCTAATTTGCCCTAAATTTGGTTCTCCAGCACTGTAAATCTCACTGATAACCACGATGTCGGCATCGCTAAAAGACTGGGCAAATTCTGGCAAAAAAGCCAGAGTCCGGCTGTAACGGTGAGGTTGGAAGATAGCAACAACCCTTTGAGGGGAGTTTTGAGATTGCTTCGTTGTACTGGCAACCCTTGGGGGTTTTGAGTTTTGAATTATTGAAGAAGTTTTTTGCGCTCTGTTGCCTTCTCCAAAACTTTTGGCATCAATCCGCAGGCGGGCTGATGTTAAAGTAGCGCGAATTTCGCTGGGGTGGTGAGCGTAGTCATCGACGAATAAGATGCCGCCATGTTCACCCCTGACCTCGAAACGGCGACGTGCGCCGTCAAAGGCTGCGATCGCCTTAGCAATTATCGAAAACTCTAACCCAAGCAATCTACCCACAGCTACTGCTGCTAGTGCATTGCTAAGATTATGTTGCCCAAGTAGCTTCAACTGCATCTGTCCCAAAACAGTACCTCGCTCCCAAATGCGAGCTCTGGTACAATCTGGCCCATACTCAACATCATCTACGGTATAGTCAGCACCGCTTTCGGCTTCCAGACTGTAGCTGACGCTAGGTTTGAGAAAGTGTTTAACTGTTTGGCAATCGATGCAGCCTACCAAAGTTTGACAGTTTTCGGCAAACACCTTAAAGGTGGCGATTACTTGATCGAGGGTATCGTAGTGGTCGGGATGGTCGAGTTCGATATTTGTCACCACACCGATTTTGGCTGAGAGTTTGACCAGAGAACCGTCAGACTCATCTGCCTCCGCGACTAGGTAGGGTCCCTCTCCCAAGCGTGCATTGCCTTCCCAGGCATTTACCTCTCCTCCCACCACAATTGTCGGGTCTAGACCCGCCATTAGTAGCATGAAGCCCACCATGCTGCTAGTGGTAGTTTTGCCGTGAGTCCCCGCTACGGCAATGCTTTGGTAGTCCTGAATTAGGGCTGCTAGCAACTCCGAGCGATGAAAAATCGGGCAGCCCAAGTCTAAGGCTGCTAGATATTCGGAATTGGCGGCGTGAATTGCCGTCGAACAGATCACCTGGGGCAACTCCAGATTTGATGGGGCGATCGCGCCGTTGCCGTTACACTTGTAGACTTGGGCTGCTACAGCAGGCGCTCCACCTTGACTCAGGGCTGACTGGCTACTAGAGCTAGAGCCATTTACCCCGGCATTCGGTTGGAATAATTCAAAATTGCTGGCGTCTTGACGCCAAAAAATATGAGCGCCCATTGCTTGCAAACGCTGAGTTATATGGCTTGGTTTAATATCGGAGCCATATATAGGTAACTTGCGTTTAGCTAGAATGTAGGCAAGGGCTGACATTCCAATTCCACCAATTCCGATGAAATGAAATGGCCTGCCGGTGAAATCAACAGAACTCGGCATCTTCGCTCCTCACACACCACACCACGCCAATAACACGCGATATCATATCAAGAATTGTTTTTTCAGGATATAGTTCGCTAGATATTTCCTGCAAATTAGTCTAGCGTCCCTTTGCTTTACGGACTTCTAGAATAGTTGGTCTTGTATACTATATGGCTTGTTTGCCAGTAATTATCCGGAATTGTCACAGGTTGCAGAGTGCAAACCTGGGATCGCAGGGTTTAGGTCAAGGATTTTGCAACCAGACTTACAGGAAAATTGCCTGTGTTCGCCTGGCTCCTGCATTGTCGCATCTATCCTGCACCCCACTCTCAGTTTTTATCAGGATGATGGGTAAAACCCCACAATTATGTATCAATATTATCAACTTGTATGGAGAAAATGGCAATATTTGGGGGGACTTTCGATCCGGTTCACTGGGGTCATCTGTTGATGGCAGAGACAGCTATGAGTCAATTTGGTCTCGACCAAGCGATTTGGATTCCCGATCCCAGCCCTCCCCATAAGTTACGGCGGGTGTGGGCAGGTTGGGAACAGCGGCGGGAAATGGTGAGCAGAGCGATCGGCGATCGCCATGATTGTCTTTTAGCTCCTCAACAAGAGCATCCGACTCATATATCCTACGCAATTGAAACTTTTTTATACCTCCAGCAGCTCCACCCAAACACTCAGTGGTATTGGATTATTGGCTCAGATGCTTTCCAAACTCTTCCTCAATGGCATCGATGTCAGGAAATTGGTAAATTTTGCCACTGGTTAGTCGCACCACGCCCCTGGTTGGGAGAAAGCGGAAGCGGGGAGGGGGATCGACAAGAAACTTTGTTTGATACCACAGAGGTGGTTACAAAAATGGCTTTCTTGGGAGTGCAGATTCGTTCTTCAGTGCTGGAAATGCCCAGGATCGGGATATCCTCAAGCTTGATCCGCAGATATTGTCTCGAAAACCGTTCCATCCGCTACTTAGTCCCGGAACCTGTCAGAACTTACATTACCGCACAAAAGCTTTATCAAGCTCAGCCAGACGCTTGATTGCTCAACCCTGTGTAATTTGTTCAGCAATTTTTGATACAGACGAAAAGTTAGAAAGGATCAAGCTTTGCGGTATGATTTCCTTCAAGGTCAATTATTAAATTTTTACAAAATTAAAGCCTGAGCTAGGGGCTGCTGTCATTAGGAGGTACAAGGTGATTAGAGTTGCAATCAACGGTTTTGGACGGATCGGACGGAATTTTATGCGCTGTTGGCTGGGGCGAGAAAACAGCCAATTGGATGTGGTTGCTATTAATGACACCTCAGATCCAAAAACCAATGCTCACCTGCTGAGATATGACACAATGCTGGGGACGTTGAAGGGTGTAGACATCACCACCGATGAGAACTCCATAACCGTCAATGGCAAGACAGTGAAATGCGTGAGCGATCGCAACCCACTAAACTTGCCTTGGAAGGATTGGGGTATTGATTTAATTATCGAAGCAACGGGGGTATTTGTAGACCAAGCTGGTGCCTCAAAACACATAACTGCTGGCGCTAAGAAGGTGCTAATTACTGCTCCTGGCAAGGGACCTGAAGTTGGCACTTTCGTCATGGGCGTTAACCACGAAGCATATACTCACAATAGTTATACAGTGATCAGCAATGCGAGCTGTACAACTAACTGTTTGGCTCCGGTTGCGAAGGTGCTGCACGAAAACTTCGGCATCATTAAAGGCACAATGACTACTACCCACAGCTATACTGGCGACCAGCGCTTGCTGGATGCTAGCCACCGAGATTTGCGGCGGGCAAGAGCGGCGGCGATGAATATTGTGCCAACTTCTACTGGTGCGGCTCAAGCTGTAGCTCTGGTAATTCCTGAACTTAAGGGTAAGCTCAATGGCATAGCAATGCGGGTTCCTACACCTAATGTGTCTGTGGTGGATTTTGTGGCTCAGATCCAGAAGAAGACTTTTGCCGAGCAAGTGAATGAAGTCCTTAAAGAAGCGGCCGAAGGGCCGATGAAGGGGATTTTAGAATACAGCGATTTGCCTTTGGTTTCTTCTGATTATCGGGGACATGATGCTTCTTCGATTGTTGATGCTAGTCTGACTTTGGTTCTAGACGGCGATATGCTAAAGGTAATCGCTTGGTATGACAATGAGTGGGGCTATAGTCAGCGGGTTGTTGACTTGGCAGAACTGGTTGCTCAAAAGTGGGAATCTTAAGGATCTTAGGATTTTAAATTCTGGTAAATGCAGATAGTTTGAGTTATTTTCAATAACTTGCATTTATTGGGTAAAACTGAGGTAAAAACCGGGTTTTTTGTTGAAAGAAACCCGTTTTTTTTGGTGTTTCCAGAAAAGCTCAGGACTTATAAGTAAATCCACCTAATTAAACTAGGACTTACGCAATTGTTACACGACCATTGAGCTGTAGGGTGCTAAAAATTAAAAATTAAAAATGCAAAATTAAAAATTTAATTCGTTCATAATTTTTAATTTTTAATTTTTAATTTTTAATTTTTTAGCACCCTACCAGCTAATTTAAGTGTGAAAGTAATCATCAAAAGTGTTTAAATCCTTGGTTAAGAGTGATTTCTTCATCAGGATAGATGCTTTGACTATCTATTAATAAAGTATCCTGGGTTTCTGTAATTTTTCCTACGATCGCAGCTCCATTTCCTAATTTTTCTACTAACAATTCACCAACTGCGGGGGGAAGACACAGTACTAACTCAAAGTCTTCGCCACCGTATAATGCCCAATTAAGTGCTGTTTCTGGTAATACTAAATTATTGATAGCTGGATGAATGGGGATTTGATGGCGATCGCTCCGCGCTCCAACGTGGCTGGCTTGGCAAATTTGCGCGATCGCATCTGCTAAACCATCGCTGCTATCCATTCCCGCTACAGCATTAAAATCTAGGATGTCCCAAAGTAGAGGTAAAACATCCAGCCGAGGTTTGGGGCGTTGGTGAGCGACTATCAGCGATGAGCGTTCAGTAGGACTCAGATTTTGCCCTAATTCGGGGTTTAAAAGCAATTCTAGGCCTGCGCGGGAGCCTCCGTGAGGGCCGGTAGCTACAATGACATGACCTGGTTGTGCAGCGTTACGGCGGATGGTGCGGTTGGGATCGACTTCTCCAAAGGCTGTGATAGCTAGGGTATTGACGGGCGATCGCACTACATCTCCCCCTACAATTGGCGTGTTGTAATATTGCAGGCATTCTGTCATCCCTTGGTAAAGTTGCTCTACCCAAATCACATCGGTATTGGGGGTGACTCCTAGTGCCACAGTAATGGCTAGGGGTGTGGCTCCCATGGCAGCGAGATCCGAAAGGTTGGCGGCGGCGGCTCGCCAGCCTGCGTCTTGAGGAGTGGTAGTGCGATCGCTGAAATGTACTCCATCAACCAGCATATCAGTGGTGACAACGAGAGATTTGTTGGCATCGGTGGGGATGATTGCCGCATCGTCTCCGATGATTTCCGGAGGGCAGAATTTTTGCAGGATTGCCAATAACTTTTGTTCTCCAATGTCTTTAATTTTCATTTAATATCTAAGTTTTGTGAAACCAGAAGCGGAGATTGCGACTTATTCGTTCGGTTATGCGAATATGGTGTGTTGACAAATGCCGATACCCTAGAAGAGATAGAGGATTTAGCATTCTTCCAAAAATCTAAAATCTAAAATCTAAATTTTGCAGGTGGGTGTCTTGTTGTGAACAGTTACTTCTTACCAACCCTTAGCGAGATTTTAGCCGAAGAACGGCTCAAAAATGATATCGCTTCCTCAAATGCGAACTCGGCGAAGGAAAATTCCGAATATCCGCACTCTGGGGCGGGCATTGCTCTTCGAGTCAGAGCTCAGCAAGAGTGGTATGCTGCGATCGCGGCTCTCAATCAGCTACTGGAAGCGGAAAGAGGGGGAGATGGGGGAGATGGGGAGGATGGGGGAGATGGGGGGATG
>DATGYA010000591.1:0-3524 GCA_035298405.1 Kamptonema sp.
TGTAGTCATAATAGCTTGCTCTAGATATTTTATAATCTCAAAATCGCTCTCTACTCTATTTCTGGAGTGAGCTGAGTGCGCCTCGTGCGATCGAATTCTCTAGCAACGATCGCAATGCTAAGCAAAGCAATAGCAATAGAAATAATAAACACTCCCTGATAGCCGATCGCTTGAGCGGTTATGCCACCGATCGCGGCAGCAATAATGCCAGCAAAGAAGGTAGTTGAAGATTGCAGCGTGTATTCCGTGCCAGCAGTCTCTAATCGGCTTTTGTCCATCATAATGGTGTATAAAACTGTTACAGCCATGCTGCTGGCAAAGTTAGTACCGATCGCCACCCCATAAAGGATAGGTAGATTGGTGACACCCAATGCTGGTAATAAGTAAGTTGACATCATTAAAACTTGGAAAAAACCTAAGAAAATTAGCGATCGCTTCCTTCCCCAAATCGCGATCGGGAAACCCCCCGCGATCGCGCCTAATATCCCAACGCCGTAACTCACAATTCCCAACATTAAGCCAATGTCTGCTAAAGACAGTCCGATATCTACCAACAGGGGACGAAACATCCGAGATGCCATGTAAGGCCCAGTTGTATAAAGTGTCAGAATCGCCAGCCAAGACCCAATCCCCGGTCGCCGAAAAAAGTTAACAATATCCATGAACGGATTTACAGGCTTTTGGGAGTTAGATGCAGCGCGTGCAGATTTTTGATGTTTACTGGTCGGTTCTTTGTAGCGCAGAACAGGGATCAGTGCCATAACGATGACTACCGCCAAAGTCAGCATACTTGCTTTCCATCCCCAACGTTCGATCGAGATCAGCATCCCGCCACCGCCGATAATTGCACCCAAATAGTTACCTGCACTCTGTATGCCATTGCCAAATCCTCGCTCGTGGGGTTCCAGCAAACCTACCGCTAAGGCATCTGTAGCGATATCTTGGCTGGCACAAACAAAACAAATTATCACCAGACATAGAAATGCAAGATTTAATTGATTTTTAATGTCAATAAAGGCAAAAACTACTAGAGTGCAAGCAACGATGAGTTGAAAGCAGATAATCCAAAATCGATAGTGCCCCCAACGGGTGAAGCCGTAGCGATCGATCGGCGGCGACCAAAGGAATTTCAGCATCCAGGGTAAAGTCAAAAAGGGGAGGAAACCGATCGCTTCTAAGGAGGCTCCACGCTGACGCATTAATACTGGCAAAGCTTCGTACAAACACGCGATCGGGATAAACTGCGATACGTACAAGCTGCCAAGCAATCCGAATTTCTTTAAGCTTTTTGGGTTAATCATGGGACTGGGGACTGAGGACTGGATGGGAAAAAACAATGTCTTGAGAGTACGCCAGCTTATCTCGATCGGGTAAAGTGCGTTCTGTAGAAGAAAAGATTGAGATATTCTTTCATTAATATGAATATCCTAAATAATTATTATTGTCAAGTAGCTAGGAGTCATTAGTCAGTAGTCAAGGACTAATGACCGATGACCGTAAGGGTCAATATCTCAATCGCAGGGGCAGTATTGGTCGCGCATCCAGTATTTTCCCTTGAGTACCGCCGTCAAAGGTTAATTCCAACATCGGAGAGGTGGCGCGTTCGATCGCAACAACGCCATTGCGATCGAGCAGAGAAACAGCTTCACTCAGTTCTCGATCGCGATCGACTGCGATTTTGACACTGGTTAGCTTTTTTACTCCCAGCGGATGAGTAATTAACTGTTGATGCTTTTTACAAGAGCGATCGAGCCAACTTGTCAGAGCAATATCGCTACTCACAGCCAAACATATAGGTTCTGCCGCATTCGCGATATTCTGTGGCGAAAACCTAATAAACGCATCTGGGTACATCCACTGTGCCCAGTGTTTTCTAGATCCCGGAATCTGAGTTGTCATCTCAGGTAAAGAGCGTAAACCAATCCCAAAGGGAGATGCTCCCGTTTGCGGCCAACGCGCCCTTGCTAAAACGTCGATCCCAGTTCGTGCTGTGTCCTGTTGGGCTGCATTTTCGTCTTCGATGCAGATGAGTTCGAGGTATGTATTCTCGAAGAAGAAAATCGTCGAGATTGTTCCTTGTTCTGCACGCCGCACTACTCGTTCGGAGCAGTGAAGACCTAAGTTTTGAAGTATGGAAACTGGCGATCGCGCTTCTGTAACAAAGATAAAAACGCGATCGATTTCCAGTAAAAAATTATCGGTATGCACCAGTAGTGATTGAGTTGACATGAGTATGATTTCTCACTTGTGTTTGCTAAAACCCACAGATTTTTCTATCCGTGCCGATCCGTGTCTGTGTCGTACCCAGAAAATAACTGAGAACTTATCTCTTTAAATACAGGTAGCTTGTTAGACAGACAGAGATTAAGATACTAGCTCTAGCGGTCAAGGCTAGAACAACCTTCAGCCTCCTGAGTTAGCGCTGGGGAGAACTCAAAGCCTCTCAAGAGCTGGATATAGGTTGAACTGAACCCGCAAAAGTAACACCCTAGACAAGGATTTCCATAAATTTAATAAAAAATATTTGCAATAAGCTTTTAACTATTAGGCAATAAACAGGCAGATATGTCAACTAGGCTTGGGCAAATTTTTAGAGAAAAGTATCCGTAGCGGTTGCGGCTAATGGACATTTCCCGCTTGTTTCGGCTATCCTAGAGAATTGTAAATATTTATTGACACTCCCCGGCCTGAAGGCGCGGGGATTCTTGAGGACAAACCTTGGGGGATGAATCCGCCCAAAGTTTAATTCTTAAGGGGTTTGTCAGTAACCCGCTACCCACTCGCTCAACAATTGAGTCTATGGCTACTTTTGATTTTAGGATGATATTTGCCGCCCCATTAACATCTGCATTCAGAATTAATCCTTGAGCCGAACGGTACAATCCTCTTTTGATTCTTTTGCCCGATGGTTGCCAATTGTCGGGTTTTTCACCAACTTTCACTGGCAGAAAATCTCGGTCTAAGAAGCTGGCTTTTGATGTGTAGGATTCGTCTTGCTCCACAAATCGCCAACCTCTTAAGTCGCATTATTGTTGCAATCTATCTTTAACTTTAGCTGTGGGTATTTGAACGAAGTTCTGATTGGTGACTCCACCCATATTAACTTCTTGCTTCTGCCCCTTATTCCAACCAAAAACTATGACATTGATTTGGTGGTTTTCACAATGCTTTATTATGACTCTAACTGCTTTATTTACGGCATCTCTCATTCTTCTGGCGCGATTTTCTGATAACTGTTGCAGTCTCTTTGACGAGAAACTTTTGGGTAATTTATATCTAGCGTGTTCTGATTGAACTCTCGCTTTTTCCTTGTTAAACCACTGGTTCCAAGACTTTAGTTTTTGACCATAAATGATGAAAGACTTACCATTACTAGAAACACAAGTTAACCAGTTATTGATGCCGCGATCTATTCCCAGAACTCCTGTTACTCCGAGACTGCAACTTGGGGCTTGTTCAGTCAGAGACTCGTGGACAAATTCAACCCAAACCTCGCCATTTCTAGGGATTAATCTCAGTTCTTT
>DATGYA010000592.1:0-17073 GCA_035298405.1 Kamptonema sp.
GTTTATCGATCAAGGCTTCATGCGGAAGTATGAGCCGGAACGGTTAGTAAAGTTATTTCACGAGCAATTCCACATTGATGTTCAGTATGTAAATGCACGCGATCGCTTCTTAGCTAAACTTGAAGGGATCACCGATCCTGAAGTAAAGCGCAAACGCATCGGTCACGAATTTATCCAAGTATTTGAAGAAGAATCTAAGCGCCTCGGCCCCTTCGATTATCTTGCTCAAGGCACTCTTTATCCAGATGTAATTGAATCCGCTGATACTAACGTAGATCCCAAAACAGGCGAACGAGTTGCTGTTAAAATTAAGAGCCACCATAACGTCGGCGGCTTACCTAAAGATTTGCGATTCAAACTCATCGAACCCTTACGAAAATTGTTCAAGGATGAAGTGCGAAAAGTTGGTCGCTCAATTGGACTACCAGAAGAAATCGTCAACCGACATCCTTTCCCCGGCCCCGGATTAGCAATTCGCATTCTAGGAGAAGTTACAGCGGAACGGTTAAATATTTTACGAGATGCTGATTTCATTGTCCGACAAGAAATTAATCGTCAGGGAATGTATAGCGAACTTTGGCAAGCTTTTGCTGTTTTGCTACCCATCCGCAGCGTCGGTGTTATGGGAGATCAACGCACTTATGCTTACCCGATTGTTTTGCGTTTAGTTAATAGTGAAGATGGGATGACTGCTGACTGGGCACGAGTTCCTTATGATTTTCTGGAAACTATCTCTAACCGCATTGTCAATGAAGTTAAAGGAGTTAACCGCGTGGTTTACGACATTACCTCGAAGCCACCTGGAACTATCGAATGGGAGTAATTGGTTTGGAGACTTAAGAGATTGCTTTATTGTCAGCAGTCAGCTATTCTTTGGTCAGATTTTAGCTTTTGAATGAAGGAGATTGTTAACAGTTAACCTTTAAAAGTTAACTGTTGACCGTTAACCGTTAAGTAGGAAAGCTGAATTAATCAAGCAGGTTAACAGATGAATAGCAAAGCAAAAGAAATTTTTAAAGGTAATATTTTAATTGTTGACGATTTGCCCGACAACCTGCACTTTTTGTCTGCTATTTTGAGAGAAGGTCAATATAAAATTCGGGGCGTAACTAACGGTGCAGCAGCTTTAAAAGTAGTGCGATCGGCTCCACCAGAATTAATTATACTCGATATTAATATGCCTGAAATGGATGGCTATGAAGTCTGCGATCGCCTGAAAGCCGATCCTATAACTTGCGAGATCCCAGTAATTTTTATTAGCGCTTATGATGACCTTTCAGATAAAATTAGAGGTTTTGCAGTCGGTGGAGTAGATTATATTACTAAACCGTTTCAAACTGAAGAAGTTTTAGCTCGGATTGATAATCAACTGAAAGCTAGAAGGCTACAACAGCAACTTACCGCCCAAAATGTGCGTTTACAACAAGAAATTGAAGACCGCAAACGTATAGAATTAGCATTACAACAGGCAAAAGAAGAAGCTGAACTCGCGAACAAAACTAAAAGCCAATTTTTAGCAAACATGAGTCATGAATTGCGGACACCGCTAAATGCTATTATTGGTTATGGTGAAATATTACAAGAGGAAGCTCAAGAACTAGGCGAACAAATTCGCGCTTCAGACTTAGAAAGAATTTGCAGTGCTGGACGGCATCTTTTAGGGCTAATTGATGACATTCTAGATTTATCTAAAATTGAGGCGGGCCGAGAAGAACTTTGCTTAGAAACGTTTGAGATTATGAATTTAGTTGAGGAGGCGATCGCTACTATTCGTCCCTTGGCAGAGAAAAAAGCAAATACTATAATCGTTAACTGTTCAGAAAATATTGGCACTATGTATGCCGATATTATTAAAGTTCGCCAGAACTTATTTAACCTGCTCACCAATGCTAATAAATTTACACAAAATGGGAAAATTGTAGTAACAATAAGCCGTAAGCATCAACTGTTTTCTGTCAATGGCGATGCTAGCGGCAACTGGATTACTTTTGAAATTAAAGACACAGGTATTGGCATAACTCCAGAGGTACAAGAAAAACTATTTCAGCCTTTTGTTCAAGCTGATTCCTCAACTACGCGCAAGCACGGCGGTACGGGATTAGGACTGGTCATTACCAAAAAATTCTGCGAGATGATGGGAGGCACTATTACTGTTGAAAGTGAGTTCGGTAAAGGCAGCACTTTTACCATCATGTTGCCCGCTGCGGTATCCTCAAAACAAAAGTTAACTGTTAACAATTAAAATTTCCACTTTGAGAAATCGGAATTTCAATCCAAAACTCAGTTCCTTTTCCCATTTGCGTACATAAATTTAGCAAACCCCCATGCTTTTGAACAATAATCGGGTAACTAATTGATAGTCCTAAACCAGTGCCATTTCCTACAGGTTTCGTCGTAAAAAATGGATCGAAGATCCGCTTGCGGACAGCTTTTGGTATACCAAATCCATTGTCAGCTATCCGAATCGCTACCCAATCATTATTCAATCTTTCTGTGCGAATCCGAATTGTAGGGATGGAAAATTCTGGGAGGGGATTCTCCCAACAACGTGCCAAAGTATCTCCTTGGCGATCGCAAGATCCTTCTTCCGAAGGGTTGGATTGAACGCTATTTAGCTCGCGCATTTCCCCATACCGTTGCTCTAAAGCGTCGATCGCATTGTTCAAAATATTAGCAAATACTTGATTGAGGTGGCCAGCATAACAATTTATTAAGGGTAAATCACCAAAGTCTTTGATAACTTGAATAGGAGGGCAGCGACTTGTCCCTTGTAGTCGGTGCTGTAAAATCAGGAGAGTGCTATTTAGTCCGTGGTGAATATTTACAAGTTTCATCTGCGCTTCCTCTAAGCGGGCAAAATTACGCAGGGAAAGCACAATCTGCCGGATACGCTCTGCACCTACATACATGGAACCTAAAAGTTTTGGCAAGTCTTCTACCAGGAAATCTAACTCCATGTCTGCTAATTTAGAGACAATCGCTTGTACTGGTTGGGGGTAATGCTGCTGATAAACGCGCAACAAATCTATTAAATCGCTAATATAATTATTAGCAAAACTGAGATTCCCGTATATGAAGTTAATGGGGTTATTAATTTCATGGGCAACTCCGGCAACTAGCTGGCCGAGACTTGACATTTTCTCTGTCTGAATCAGTTGAGCTTGAGTCTGTTTCAATTCTCCTAAAGCTTGTTCTAGTTGCTGATTTTGATATTGGGCGGTTGCAACTGCAACTCGATTTTGCTCGTAGAATTCAGTTTGGCGAATCGCGATCGCGATTTGATTTGCCAAAGTTTGTAAAGTCTCAAAGTCCGCCATTATTAGCCGAGGTCTTCTGAGGGTATCTTCTGTTTGATTCCCCACAAAAAGAATATGATTCGCCTCGTTACCAACAATAAAAGTAATCGCTATAAAATACTTTACCTGAAAATCTGCCACCCATTCATCAGCATATTTTTCTGTACTTTTACCGTTGACTAAAATTCCTTGTTTCTCAATAGCTAATTTAGCAAAATCTGGATGAACTGTCTTTGTAGTTAAATATTCCGCAGCATAACCACTACTCGCTACAGGATAAAAAATTTCAGCTTCTTTCTTAAAAATAATCGCTCGATCGAATCCGAGATTTTCTGCTAGAGAATTCACCGTAACTTTATAAATATTCCCGGCATCTTTTGCTTCAATGATCTGCTGAGACAGCAATTGCAAAAACTTAAAGGTTTTTTCTCGTTTCTTGGACTTCATTTGCAGATCCAGCAAAGAACCCTCCAGTTTAACTATCTCCATCGTTAAACTTTCTATATCTTCCTTAAAAGATAATTTTTCTTGCTTTAGTTTTGCTATTTCCGCCTTCAATAATTGATTTTCAGACTGTATATCAGCTTGGTATTCAATCATTCTATCCCCACAAAAATTCCTGTAAAGTTGTGAAAATAATTTTCTCCCATCACAGGAGCAATTTCCCCAAAAGTGAAAAAGCCAATCATATCTTTATCGTTTCCCAAAACTTCCACAAGATTATTAACATCTGGTTCTGGTTCTCCAAAAAGATAAGAGCCACGCCCCGCACAGTTAAAATAAAAGTAAGTAGCCTCTTGAGGATACTGCATATTAGCCATGACTTTGTGAGCCATACTTTGGGTTCCTTGCTTAACTTTAGCTTCGTTACGTCTAGTCATCCGAAAAATAGAGCCAACAGGCATGGGTACTCCTAACTTTATGCTCTCCTGTTCTTTATCAATACCAATAATTGCACGGTTAATCATATCTTCATCATACCCTTTCTCCTCAAAAGATTGCCCTAATCCAAGTAAATTTAGAGCTTGACCAAAATCAGACAATCTTTCTTCGCCCACTAGAGAAGTTAGCAATTCCAAGGCAGGCTCATTGTCAATTTCATATATTATATTATCTTGCGCCTTAGTAACGGTTCTCAAGTTCCCAAGGGGTTTAGAACCGTGACTTACACCTATTGAGTAGTTGAAATCTCCAGTTATCAAAACGCCAGCTACAGCATCACTAAGAACTTCGCGATCGCAAAATTGATAAGTCTGGGAAAAATGATAATCATTTCCTGCGGAACCCCCCACAAAATCAATGTGGTATCCGACCATACTTTCGATACCTTTAAACAAACCGTCTGAATTAATTGTTAAACCATCTGGAAACAAGAAAAGTAGTTGTTTATCAGCAGGTGAAAGTCCCAGTAATTTTATTTTATTACCAATTTCTCTGCCTACTTTTTCGCAGTCTGCTGACAACCCAGGAACAATAAAAGGATGGAAACACACATTTTCCCCAAGCAATCCCATCATTGTTAGAGAATGCGTTGCCTCATCGCAACCTAAGTTAGTGATGCTACCAAGTCCCGAACACCCACAGAGAGGAATGTTACTAGCAATTGACTCAATACCTTGGAAAATTTTGCTCATGTCATGTCCGACTGTAGCGAACAGAAATAGGAAATCTGGCTGAGCACCTAATTTTTTAATAACTTCTGCGATCGCAGATTTTCCAGCCTCCCAAGAATCGTCTACTCTAGAGTAAGCAACCGCTTTTTTTATTGCCATAATTTTTCTCCCTTAAATGTTATACTGATTTCCTAGCTTTTGTCTCTCTACTCCCCTTCATAGGTAATATGGTTGGACAAGTAAGCAGGTGGCTCGACATGAATTAAAATTCTAACAGGACTAAATTTTTCTTGCAACCTAGTTTCCACGGCTTCTGTAATTAAATGAGCCGTTTCCACATCTTTAGCATCAACAACTAGGTGCATTTCAATAAATACTTGACGACCAATTGCACCGCGAGAAGCAATATCATGACAGTTAATTACACCTGGTACTTCCATGGCGATCGCCTGAATAGTCTCCGGCGGAATTGCCATTTCATCTACCAGTAAAGGTAGATTTTCTTTTAAAACTTTCCAGCCGCTGTAAAACACTAACAGAGCCACCGGAAAAGCTAAAATTACATCCAGAGATTGCAATTGAGGTATATGCAAAACTTCACCCTGCCACACCCCAATCAACCCGCCAATCACCATTATCGTTACCCAAACATCACTCATCGTGTGTTGAGCATCTGCCACCAAAATGGCACTACCATTGCGTTGACCAACTTGGCGCTCATAGAAGGCCACAAAAATATTGATCCCTAGTACAATTAACAGCATCCACAGTTCTGGTGGAGATATTCTCGCAGGTTTGCCACCAGAAACCAGTCTTTCAACGGCACTGCTGAGAATTTCAAAGCAGGCAATTAGTAAAAAAGCCGCGATCGCCAGAGCCCCGACAGCATCATACTTCTGGTGTCCATAAGGGTGTTCGCGGTCTGGTTGCGGAGCCGCAAAATGATTCACCGTCAACCCTAAAATATTGTTAGCGCTGTCAGTCACGCTGTGCAAGGCATCTGCCATTAAACTTAGGGAACCTGTCAACCAACCCACCACAACTTTGATTGCCAACACCAGCAAATTCAGCAGGAGAGTGATGATTAAAACTCTGCGTACTTCTGGACGGTTATCAGTAGCCATAACATCTCCTTAATTTGCCATTAAGTCTTATGGATTTAGTTTAAAGGTAACACCACTAAAAATAGGTTAAGAGAGTTAAGATTTAAGGGCTACAGCTCTAGTATATCTATTTTTTTCCCTGGCTTCTTGAGAATTTTTGTTGTAACTAGCGCTTATAGAGCATAATTTTCAGTATAAAACTTCCGCAAATTCACGATATCTTTTAGCATTAAAGCAGGATGTTAAATTTCTTTACCTATGTCTCTTGCTCAACTGACACTTAATTTAGTCGAGGGTTCTGTCGTTTTTAGCTTTACTCCCCAAGCTGCGCGGGAATTACGAAGCGCGATCGCCACCTTGATGGAAAGCCTCAAAGCCGCCGCTGCCGCCAAGCCATCTGGCGGTAAAGCTAAACCCCAAAAGCCAATGGAATATCGTTACACAGGAGACATCTTCCTTGAGATTTTCTGCAATCCCAACATTTGGCCCAGTCCCTTTGCTGCCAAAGTCTTAATCACACTGCGGGACGATCGCATTCGCATCACTACAGAAGCCGAACTTACCCGCCTCGTAGAAGATGTTAACCAATATTTGGAGCAAGTTAGCTGAGATTTGCTCCGATCGAAGGTTAAGATTAGCTGCGATCGGTAAATCCACCTCATAAAAAGTAAAATACGAATGAGCAAAAAACTCCCCGTATAAGTCTTCTTCCTTCTTCCTTCTACTTAGCTTTATTAGCGAGAATCGAGCATGAATTCCGATAACCTAACTCAAGTATTGCAAAAAGGATTTCGCGTTACATTGGGCGCAACATCCTTTGTCATGGAAACTTTACAAGATTCCCAGAAACGAGACGAGAATCTAGCAAAATTGAAATCAGAAAATTTAACCCAACTCGCTGACGAGTGGGCGCAAAAAGGAGAAATGACAGAGCTCGAAGCCCGCAATTTTGTTGATACGATTTGGGCCGGGCAAAGCAATCAGGATAATGCTGAGGCTGGAGCTACTTCTGATTCTCCCACCAGCACTTCAGCTCCACCTCCAGCACAGTCAGATGCCCGGCTAGAAATTCAAGAATTAACTGCACAAATTGCGGCTCTCAGGGCTGAGTTAGAAAACCTTCGCGCTGAGGAATCGCAGGGGTAAAATAATTTTAGCCTTGCTGTTTTAAAAGTCTTAACTGCTGTTCTAGCGTATCTATCTTTCCGACACATCAAAGTGCCGCGATCGGAACAGAATCAGTTAAGACTTAGGCTGCACGTTCCGAATTTCTACAGATATGGATGGCTAGGAATGCCTAGCTAGCTCCCCATAGATTTTTCGGAACGGTAGAGCTTTAGTCATTGTCCCAGTTTTCAGAACCGATGAGATCGCCAATCCGATCTCTGAGCAAGAAGTCACACTTTTCTAATTCGCCCTCTACACAGGACCATTCACGGGCTGGAATGTATTGGCAAAGGGTATATATGGGCTGTTGACGGCTGACGACACCCTCGTGCACGAGTTGACGTGCTTCATCTTGGATGACATCTAAGGAGTATTGAATTGTGGAGTGAATCATAAGCCCTCGTGGGGTTGCCTAAAAAATTTACGGCACTTGTAATACTATAGGCCATATCAAGTGGAATGAAACTATTTTTGTCCGTATACGCTGATACAAATTTCTTATTATTGTTTCATAAATTTTACAAAAGTAGGAGGTAGAGCTATTGTCTCTCCTTAATCTTTAAAAATGCTACACATCAGCAGCGGTAGAAACGGCAGCAGTTTTGAGGTGAGGATAGTAATCCAGAGCCTCCTGCGCCCTAGTTTCCAGCTTTTTAGCTCTGCTGATGTGTAGTAGTAGTTTATAGAAATGGCGATCGCAGACAGTAACTCGCTGGTATGGTGCTAACCCTTACCAAACAGGGCTTCCAGAGCGATCGCCTGCGCTGCGGGCATTTGCCCGTAAGAAAAAACGTAAGGTATTGTTGGCGGTAAAGCTGGCAAAAATTGCTCAAGGATGTAGGGGCTACCGTAAATTACAACAGCTTGGAGTTCCCCTGTTTTTAACAATTTCTTAAACAAATCCTGCGCCGCTGCGGTTAAACCCGCACTGCCTCGAAAACAATTCCCGCGAATGAAAACTTGCAGCAATGTAGGAGAAAATATTTCTTCCGAAGAATAAGGGAGTTTCTCATTAAAAATTAGCAATTCTTCATGTTTGCCGATTTCAGCGCGGTCATCAATTATTTCAAGTTTGTAACCTAACTGTTTAGGAAGCGCGATCGCTGGAGTGTGATGCCCCAAAAACTCGCAGCCCAAAACATCATCCACAACAACTAAATTGCGTAAATGCCTCCCGGTTTCGGGCATTTCTACTCGTAAAGGTACAGCACCCCCAATTTTTAAAGAATCTCGCAAAATATTTGCTGCGATCGTTAAGGAAGAAGGAAGAAGAGAGAGGAGGAGACTGGGAGATGGGGGGGATGGGGAAGATGGGGGAGATGGGGAGGATGGGGAGGATTTAGCGACCTCATTTCCAGAGTTCCAGAGATCCCCCGCTGCCCCACCTGCTTTGACAGACAAGCCAACTTTAGCTTTAGCTTGCCAAATCCGTTGGACAGACTCTTCAATGCGCGATCGCGAAATTCTGCCCTCAGCAACAGCATCACACACTGCTTGAATAGTAGCCTCCGGATCTTGAGGCATCAGCAAAATATCAGCACCCGCTTCAACTGCTAAAACGCCAGATTCCTTAGATCCGTACTGATTCGCGATCGCACCCATCACCAAAGCATCCGTAACAATCAACCCTTCAAAACCTAACTCTTGGCGCAATTTACCCGTCAAAATTTTAGGCGATAGGGTTGCAGGCAATTCAGCATCCCAAGCTGCAACGATCAAGTGTGCACTCATGACAGCATCCACCCCAGCAGCAATAGCCTCAATAAAAGGAGGCAATTCCACCTCAGCCAATCTTGTAGCAGCATGAGATAAGGTGGGTAATTCTAAATGAGAATCAACCGCCGTGTCACCATGACCAGGAAAATGCTTAGCTGTAGTTAAAACCGGATGTTCCTGAGCCCCGCGAATAAAAGCAGTTGCCAGACGGCTTACCAAATCAGGTGTTTCGGCAAAAGCGCGGACATTAATCACAGGATTGTCAGGATTATTATTAACATCCACCACTGGCGCGAGTACCCAATTCAAACCGATCGCGATCGCTTCAGTTGCCGTAATTGCCCCCATTTTTGCTGCATAAAATTCAGCTTTGCTTTCATCTTTTTGAGCAACAGCACCAATCGCCATCGGTGGCGGGAACCAAGTAGCACCAGCAAAACGTTGGCCGACACCTTCTTCAATATCAGCCGCCAATAGCAAAGGGATTTTTGCCCAAGATTGGAGTAATTGCGATCGCACGGCCAACTCCGCCGCACTTCCCCCCACCAAAATCACCCCGCCAACACCAAGTTTTTCCAACCAATAGCGGAGTTTACTAGCAGGTGGTTCCCACTCAGGATATCGAATCTGGTGGTCGAATAGATAGCCAGAGGCACGTACCACGACCATTTGAGCTACGAGTTCTGGTAAAGATAAATTGTCAATCATCCTAATTGCTAATGGCTAGTTGGTAATGGCTAATTGCTAATTGCTAATGGCTAATTGCTAATGGCTAGTCGATTTCCTCTGCGTTGATATCATCATCCAACGCTGACTCTTCCTTATCCAGAATGTCATCAGGTTTCCGTTCTTGCGAGAGCTTATTAAGCAACAACAGCATCTTATCGCCGCGCTCTAAAGAACGATCTTCCAGAAACACTACCTCCGGTGTCCGTCGCAGACCCACCCGATGACCTAACTCACTACGCACATAGCCAGTAGCCGATTTCAAGCCGGCCATCGTCTCTGCTTTTGCTTCATCAGTACCGTAGATACTGACAAAAATTTTGGCGTGTTGAAGGTCGCCAGAAACATCCACGTCAGTAACACTGACAATACCCGCACCTACGCGGTCATCTTTGATACCGTTGAGTAATAGCAAGCTGACTTCACGTTTAATCAGCGAGCTCACGCGCTCAACGCGACGGCTTGTAGCCACGATCGTTACCCCCTACACTCATTTTCGCCGTGTTTTTCAGGACTTACCCAACTGGCACATTAAAATCCGATTGTAGGGTGAGTCAGGCTTTGATTATGAATTGAGATCGTCAATGTTGTAGCACCTGATGCACCCTAGCCAATTGGGTCAGTTATGTAAGTCCTGTTTTTATCAACTTCTAGTGTGACATAACTAGCTGGCTGTTAACTTGATGGTATAGGCAGTAAAATAAAACCTATAAAAAAAAGGAAATAATGGAAAAACAATTTACCATTGGCGAGAAAGTCCGAGTTGCGATCTTACCGCCCTACGTCAAAACGGCTGAAGCTATGCCCATGCTGCGTCCTCCCCATGTAATTCGACTGGGTGAAGAAGGCGCGATCGCAGATCGGCGGCCGGGGAATTATTGGGGAGTCCGCTTTTCTAACGGAACATTCCTTATGGACAGTCAGTATATCGAGTCAGTAGAAGTTTCTGAGCAAAATATCGAGCCTGAAGCGATCGCTGCCTTGGATCTACAGTCCGCTAATCCTGAGTCAGAATAGGCAAACAGCGGAACCGAGGAGTTAAGTAAATCCACCTAATTAAACGTAAGATACCGATGGCTAAAAAGTTGGCTGTATAAGCATTCTTCCTTCTTCCTTCTTCCTTCTTCCTTCTTCCTTCTACTTATCAATTTTGAGTTTTGAGTTTTGAAATAAAAAATTATTGTATAAACGCGATTGTTCGCACTATTACTCAAAACTCAAAACTCAAAACTTTTAAGAGACTAATTACTTAGAGTTAAGCAGGTTCTGTAGATTTCCTGACAAACCCTTCAGTTTTTCAACAGTATTGCCAATGCTTCCAACTTCCACATCGATCTCCGAAGTGGGATATTTTTGGAGAACTTCAAGCAGGGATAACTTATTATTGTCCGCAGCCGCAAGAACCACAGCCGATCTCAAAGCTTTGTGACTTTCCGCACGAGAGCGAGTGCGAACAGTTTTGCCAAGTTCTATCAGTGCACTTTCGCCTTGTTTGCTGTTAAGTACGCGATCTATCGTCACAACGTTGACTCCAATTTCTAGGGACATTAAGCCCCGAACAGTCTCAGGACTTTGCTTGGAGATTCGTAATATAGTAGCCAGCGTGGGAGATGTTTCACCAGTTTTGACAAAATTTTCAAGGTCGCTAATTTTGACTGACTGGGCAATAGGGCCATACTTGAGGACTATTTTTTCAGCCGCGATCGCGCTGTTACTCATGCTAAGCGTCGCAGTTGTTCCTAAAAGTAATGCGCCACACAGGGATGCAAAAGTTGTAAATTTCATACTTACTACCCGATTAAAATTGATAGGCAGAGCTTAGTAAAGCTTAGATGCAACCGTTCAATTACACAAGCACGAAGAGTGTAACTTATTTTTCTGTCACAAGCAAAAGATCGCTAAACTATAAGACAGATAATATTTCTGTGTCAAAGGTCACTAAAATCGATAATTGCGATCGCGCACCCACAGACTCACGGGTACTGCATGACCTTCTGCATCAATTTTCGTTTCGACTACAAAAGACTGTGGTTGCTTAGAAGATTGAGTTTCGCGGATATCAGCATTGATTTCTTCCCGCCGATTTTCCGGCATATAATAAGTTTCTAGACCGTATTCGATCCGCGACCCATTATATTTTCCTTTAATTGCTACCTGATTCGCTGGCAAGTTGGCTGACTTATTAAAGCTTACCCCTACTGGTTTCCAAGGTTTAGGTCTGCCGGAATTACTCACCGTTTTAGGTGCTTCCAGAATTACATAAATATTAGTTCCTGGCTTCAAATATTGCAGTGATTTTGAGCAAGTTTTGCTGTTGATTTTACAAGATAGTGAGTCACTTGGTAAATCTTTCCATCCAGGGAGGCGATTGAGATTATTTTGATTAGATATGTCATAGCCTAGAGTTTGGGAATATCCTCGCAACAAATCGTAGGGGTCTACGGGTGCTGTCTGAAGGATAACGGTTTTTCCGGTAATATGAGTATAAATTGCCTGAGCTGGAACGGAGACGATCAGCGCCATTTGCAACAGCAAGGGAACCCACAGCCGCCAAGCTGGTAGCTTTTGTTCGGCAACTGGAATTTTGAATGATGAATGATGAATTTTGCTGTCGTTTGTAAGCTCAGAGTTTGATTCTGATAAATCGAGATTGGCGGAATCTACAGCGGATTTTTCATTAGGTAATTGCATAATGATGTGCGTTGGAATGGTTTAGGAGTAGTTTTTTTGGACGAACCACAGAGGCGCAGAGGACGCAGAGGAAGAGAGGGAGGAAGGAGAGGGAGAAAGAGGAGATTTAAGTGATTTAGCAGTTAGCATTCGGGTTTTAGATTGAAAAAATATTTTCAATCTAAGATGTAAAAATTTTTCCCTTTGGTTCTGCTACTTTCAGTTTGGCGAAGTGTCTTTCATACCAAATGCCAGCCGCTATTACGCCAATTCCGCATAAAACAAAAACAAAAGATTTGAGGATTAATTCTGTGTTGTACTCAAACAATCGACTGATTATTTGTAGTGTTATTAATACTATACCACCCCAAAAAGTCGCTCTATTCCCTAGTGCTAAACCTTCTCGAATTAGACCGAATGCAAAGAGAAACAAAAGTACATTGAAGATAAAAGTAGCTAGTATAGGAATAGGAGTAAAAGTCAGATGCCACAGATTTGTTATGGTTGTAATAGCTAGGAAGGTGGCAATTGTATTTGTTGTTAAATCAACTCTCTTGTGTTTGGGACGCTTTCTCTCTTGTCGCCCCAAACGCAGCCATTCAAAGACTGTCAATCCACCTAGAAAACCCACATTTAATAAGGGAGTCCAATTGAGTAGATTTCCGTCCGCTATTGAGCTAGGGGAGCTTTCCCACAGCCAATGGAAAGAGGTAATATAAAACAAGCTAGCAAGAAACAAAAGTGCTAAAGTGCGGGCAATAGGTTGGAATAGCCGACTATGGGATTGAGGCCAAATTAAGTCGTCGTAGCCCCAAAGTAAAGCAGGAGGAAGAATGCAAGCGATCGCGAAACCCCAACTTCCATTCCACTCTTGGGAAATAGAAACTTCTAAAGCGAAAACTGTAGCGATCGCACTAATAGCAAAAATCGCGCGGGAACGACACCAATAAGCCAGTGGGACAAATATCAAACTCGCCACTATAGGCATATATCGCGTTAATATCTGAAGCCAAGAAAACTCTTCTTTAGACGACCAATCAAACACCCCCAGCCAATAACCAAATCCGATCAGCAGAACTGCTAGCACGCCCAAGGAAGTCAAACGCAAGCTATAAGCCATTGCTAATACGCCTAACCCCCAAACCAGGTACAAGCCATAGGCAGAGCCGCCAATATGGAACATTTGCGCCATCAGCGCCATATTTGCCCCCAAGCTCAAAGCCCCCAGCAGTAATAAGGCCTCACCCAGGCGTTTTTGCCATCCCGCCTGCCGTTTGTCACTAGATAGGGGAGTTCGCCAAAGATAAAAGCCAGCCGCATTAACTCCTACAAATACGCTCACCAGCAGTGCTACTCTCAGTTCGCGAGACCAGACTTGCCAGTTAGCTGCTACGAAGGTAATAGCACCTAAACCTAAGAGAATGCCACCTAAGCCAATGAGGATGGCGAGGAAGCGGTGGCGGGAGGCAGTTTCCAGGCTATCAAATTGGTAGCGATCGGACAATTGTTCGTATAATGAAGCGCTGATGAGGTTTTCCGCCTGCCAAAGTTGGGCTTCGGAGCGTAACTGGCGGCGAAATTTATCTGAAATCATAAGAAAAGTCGGATACTGCGATCGCTTCTAATGTGTCATTTATAAGCTCGTTTTTCCAGAAAGCTAGGACACCTCTGCAACTTGCACAGTGAGTATGGCTAATGGCTAATAGCTAATGGCTAATGGCTAATTGCTAGTTGTTGGTTTTATTTTTCTACTAACCAGTTAAAAATTAGCAGTTAGCCGTTAACAGTTAACAGTTAACAGTTAACAATTAGTTTAATGTTTTTGAGGTGGGATGTTGTTATCTAACTGCTGTCGGCCATTGCGGATCACCCGCAACATTTCAGTTAGCTGCTGCTCGATATTGTCGAGTGCGTGGTCGGCGTAGTCGTCGGCTCCATTTTGAATTTCTTCGCATTCCGCGATCGCTCTAGCTCTCATTTCGTCTAATTCTTGTTGAGCTTGATAGCGAATCTGTTCAATTTCTGCGATCGTCGCTTGCTGAATTGCCTCGCAATCCAACTGGACTTGTTGCCGCAATTGGTCTGCCTCTACTTTCGCCTGTTGGATCAGACCCATTTCGTTCAAAAGCTCAGAGGCCCGCTGCTCTGCTCCTTCGATGATTTCTTGAGCGTAGAGTTCGGCTTCTTGGATCAGTTCGTCTTTGTGGCGGACGATGAGCTCGGCTTCTTGAAATGCGAGCGGCAAATTCAGCCGCACTAAATCGAGTTGGTCAAGCAACTGTTCTTCATCGACCAGGGTGCGCCGAGTTAGAGGAATTCGGGGACTGTCGAGAATGATCTCTTCAAGGCGGTTGAGCTCCCGCTGAATATCTACCCCTGCTGTTCGTGTAGCTTCTCCGTAGGAAGCTACGGTTTGAGGCGATTCGCTCTCGGCGCTATGTCCGTTGTTATCTGGTTCGATGCGGGTTGAGTCCTGCTGGCGTAACATTTGCAAATATCCTATGTACTGCCTGTTGACAAGGGTTAAGGGCTGTTCACAACAGTTAACAGCCAACGGTCAATTTTTGCAACAAACCTAATGTATTAAAAATAGCTCATTTTTATGGTAAGTTTTTGTAACATTTATAAATATCTACGGCAACGTGCTTGGGGACAAGATGATCGACGGAGCCGCCAAATCTAGCTATTTCTTTGACTACACTACTACTTAAAAAGCTGTACTCGTTGGAAGTCGCTAAAAAAACTGTTTCTATTTCGCCCAAGAGGGTTTTGTTAGTATGGGCCATTTGGAGTTCCATTTCAAAGTCTGTTAATACGCGCAGTCCCCGCAGCAATACTTGGGCTTGCCGCATTCTGGCGTAGTTTACTGTTAAGCCCTCAAAGCTAGCTATTTCTACGTTGGGCAGATTTTGGGTGGAGTGCCGAATCTGCTCTATCCTTTCCTCGACGGTAAACAGAGGAGTTTTATTAGGATTTCGCAGCACGGCGACGATGACTTGCTCAAAAAGTTTGCAGCCTCGCTTGATGATGTCGAGATGACCAAAGGTGATGGGGTCAAAGCTGCCTGGATAGATTGCAATCACGACTGAGAGGGGCTGGGTTACTCAGCAATTATAGGATATGAGGGAATAGAAGTTTTGAGATTGTTTCGTTGGACTCACCCCTAAATCCTGCGGGTAGGGTACACTAACCCAGTTTTGAGGCGATCAGAGTAAGGCATCCTCCCCCTTTCCTCCTCTCCCCTGCTCCCTACCTCCCCTTAAGGGAATGAGCTTTATAAAAGGTTTCTAAGCTGTGGCGATCGCCTACATAGCGCCAGTGCCAAGGTTCGTAGCTCACCCCTTGAGGATTGTTTTTGGGAAAGGACATCTCGAAGCTGAAGTAAGCGGCGTTGGCTTGCAGCCACTTGAAGGCTATTGTATTTTCAAAACTTTGGCTCAGGTTGGCTTCGGGGGCGCTAGCGTCGCCGATATCGATCGCGTAGCCGGTGTGGTGTTCGCTGTAACCTGGGGGGGCGCTGACTTCTGCTCGCTTGGTGGCAGGTTGTCCGCGTTCGGCTTTGATGTCAAAAAATACGTGCTGTTGGTCATCTACGGAGCGAAAGCCGGAAATTGGGACAAAGTAGACTCCCTGTGCGGCCGCGGCGTTTGCCATTTCTTGATATTTTGCTGCTGCTGCTGTTCGCAGTTTGAGGCTGCCATCGGGGGTGATGGCTTGGAGTTCTGGGGCGGGTGCTTCTTCGTAAGGCAAGTGTCCTAGTAGGTTGTCTGGGCTACTGGCAGCCACAGGGGTTTCCGATGCTGAGGGTGAAGTTTGAGGGGATGGGGTGGGTGCAACTGAGCTGGTTGGGGTGGCTGAGTTTGCTAATGTGGCTGTGTTCTGTTGGGTTTCGGGAGATGGGAATGCGATTGGCAGTAGGTTATACCGCATTTGCAGCCAGAGGCTGGCTGCAAATGCGATCGCGCCTAATCCAGTTAGTCTCCACATCAGCCATTTTTTCTCTTGCTGACGCGGTTGAGGTGGTGCGTAGGGGGTGTCGCGCACTGCCTCTGGAATGTCGTCTGTGGCAAGCTCTGAGGCTTTGGGAGGTTTTCTCTTCAGACTAGCGTTATCCAAGCCAGCTCTACTCCTGCACTTCAATCAAGGCTCAACGTTAAAGATTGTAGACTGAGACTGGTGAATCGACAGCTACAATCTTGATTGACACTTCATCATATACTGATGAAATTCTGTCGCATCTGGAATTTTACCTCTGGGGCGATCGCGATCGCTATTTCATAGTTGTCTACTTTTCTCACTCCTAATTCTAGAATCGACTACTTCTGCAATTCCGTTTTCGATTAACCGCTTGGGTCTTCCCGGTTTGCGTTTGTGTCGCTGATTCATTGATTTTTGGCTAGCTGTTGCCATTTCTTCTGGGGTACATTGAAATAGGCGTAACGCTTCTAGGTATTTGTTGGGGGTCATAGTTGGTTCTGTTCGCCCTGTCTCCCAGTTGCGAACGCTGGTTTCACTGATTGCTAGTCTGACTGCAACTTCTGCACGGGTGAGCCCCGCACGTTCTCTCAGGGCTTCCAGATCCATATTTTAGAGGCTCCCTTGGAAAATATCAAATTACTTTTTGAAAAACACTTTACATTATATAGTAAAAAGATTTATTTAGCAAGACTAACAGATTAAAGGCGATCGCGCAATTTCTGAAACTCAAGCCAGAGGGGATTCGGGAGGTGCGATCGCTTCACAAAATCTACGTAACCCCATCGGGAGAAGATAGAATAAAAT
>DATGYA010000593.1:0-3363 GCA_035298405.1 Kamptonema sp.
ACTACCCAAGGTAAAAAAATGAGCATAACTCCCGAAGAACAATTGCGCCTATCAGCTTGTATTCAGGAGATATCGCAAATCCTCTACAAAAATACAGCTCCAGAAGAAATAGTGACCTTAGAAGGGATTGAGAAAGCAGTACGTCAACAAATGTTAGAGTATGTTAGCCCCAAAGTTGCCCTTTTTTTATCCAAAAAGTCACCAAAACAGTCAAAGGGCGATCGCGCACACTCAACAGTTGTGTAGGACGGCTCAAAATTACACAAAAACAAGCAAACCGCTTGGGGGTGGAGCCTTACAGCCGTAGGAGTCCTCTGCTAAAAAAATGCTCTCTTCTACTTTGTGCTTCCGAGTCATATCAAAATGCTTCTGTAGACCTGGCAACCCTCACGGGTGTTAAAGTTGGTCATAGCAGTCAACACAGACTGGTACAACGTCAAGAATTTTCCTATCCTCAAGCGTCTGGGGCGATCGCACAACGAGCGTATAGATGGTGGTAAAGTTCGACTCCGAACAAAGCGGGGACTTGCTTGTGAGTGGCGCGATTATAAGGCAGTGTCGGCAAGTTGTTAATTTCCTTGCCTACCTCAAAAAACATCGTCTCCGCCTTGTGGACTATGAGACTTGTCAGCAATTACAACCAGGCTCTATCGGCTCAGGAGCGGTAGAATCAGCCGTCAAGCAGATCGGTAGAAGGCTAAAAATTTCAGGGGCGCAGTGGAAATCGGAAAGTGTTTCTCAAATGTTACAACCCACATTCCGCAGATATTTAAGCAGATTTAATTTCAGATAAATTCGGAATCACGAAAGCCCAAAATGATTGTATGGCAATCATTTTGGGCTTTTTTAGGATATAATAATTTCCACCACTAACCCAACTCTAAAAACTATGAAAAAGCCCTCAGAAGCGATAAATATCGTAAATTTAGACCATTTAGGAATAGTGGCAGGAATAATAGATGAGATGGAATTGGTAGAAGAAGTCAACAAAAAAGTGGGATTAAGAACCAAAGAAACCCTCAGTCCAGGACAAGTAATGAAAGCGATGATTTTGAACGGATTGGGTTTTTTGAGCGCTCCAATATACCTATTCGACACATTTTTTGTAGGAAAAGCAACAGAACATCTAATTGGAGAAGGAGTAACACCTGAACAATTAAACGATGACAGGATAGGAAGAGCATTAGACAAATATTATCAAGCTGGGACGACAAAATTATTCACAGCAATTGCCTTGAAAGCAGCGATGAAATTTCAAGTAGAAATGAAAAGCGTTCACCTAGACAGCAGTTCAATATCAGTAGAAGGAGAATACAAAAGTTGTCAGGAAAAAAGCCAAGGAATAGAAGCAGAATCCTTAGAGATAGAATCAGAAATGAAAGCCATAAAAATCGTACACGGATACTCAAGAGATAGAAGACCAGACCTCAAACAATTTATCATAGACACAATCGTAACTGGAGATGGAGACGTACCATTGTATCTCAAAATAGATAACGGAAACGCCGACGATAAAAGTGTATTTGTAGAAAGACTGAAAGAATTTCAAAATCAGTGGACATTTGACGGTATATGTGTAGCAGACAGTGCCTTATACACAGCTCCTAATTTGTCAGCGATGGCAGGAATGAAATGGATAACCAGAGTGCCATTAAGTATCAAAGAAGCTCAAAATAAAATCTGGGATATAGAAGATAATGCCTGGGAGCTAAATCAAATAAAGGGGTATAAAATAGCAGCGATATCAAGTGAGTATGCTAACATCAAGCAAAGATGGCTAGTGATAGAGAGTGAAATCAGAAAACAAGCAGCCCTTAAAAAAATATCCGAGCAAGTAGAGAAACAGTTAGAATTAGTCAAAGCCTCACTGCGTAAGTTATTTAGACAAGAATTTGCTTGTGTTACGGATGCAGAGATGGCAATAAAAAGGTTATCAGAATCTTGGAAATATCACCAGATTGCCGAAATTGAGTACCTAGAAAAGCCAGTCAAAAAAATGACAACTAAGCCGAAAATAGAGAACCAGACCAAGACAACAGTTTATCAAGTTACAGGTAAAATAGAAACCCGAAAATCAGTAATAGAAGCGGAAAAAGTCAAAGCTGGGAGATTTATATTAGCCACGAATATCTTAGACACAAAATCGGTGAGCAATCAACAGGTATTATCGGAATACAAAGCGCAGCAAAGTAACGAGAGAGGATTTAGATTTATCAAAGATCCGTTATTTTTTACGTCAAGCGTATTTGTGAAAAAGCCGGAGCGAGTGGAAGCAATTGGAATGATAATGGGACTGTGCTTGTTAGTGTATAACCTAGCTCAAAGAAAATTGAGACAACAATTAGAAGCTACCAATGAAGGGGTGAAAAATCAGGTGAAGAAATTAACCAATAAGCCGACAATGCGCTGGATATTTCAGATGTTTCAAGCGGTGCATTTAGTGTCGATAAATGGAGAGAAGCAAGTCAGCAATTTAACCCAAGACCGTCAAGCTGTATTAAAGCATTTAGGGCAGTATTGCTGTCAATACTATTTAATATTTTCAAGTGGATGATGATTGATATTAAGGTATAAATATTTGTAAATAATCCTCATTTATGAGTCAAGACAATTTGCTCTTGGCATGAGTTGACCTTGTTAAAAAGATGAGTTAAAGTGATAAATATAGCGACATGAATATATTAGAAAAAGTCAATTCTTTCAACTTACTTAATCTAGGTAAATTTGACAGACTCCTGTAACGCTAAAACCGCATAAGTTCAACCCAAAAGCATATTGGCTCCAAGCTTTCACAACTGATAAAAAAATCCAAGCCACATCTGCGGAATGTGGGTTAGTAGATCCGGCAGTTCAAACTACATATACAAAAAAACGCTTGGGCGGGTTAAATTTATATAGTCCGCGAAGGCGGACTTTGTTTTTGTAGCCGTGAATTTTATTCGCCAGGCCTTAAGTAATACTAAAAGAAATAACTACTATTAAGAGCAGTTGGATTCACATTATAAACCACTCCTAAATAATCATTCCCCGATTTAATTGCCGTTGAAACTACAGGATTCGCCCCATCTAAAACTACATTAACTGACTCAAAGGTTAGTTCGCTGAAAGTAACACCTATTAACTGAATTTTATCCTCAGAGGTGAAGTCAGTAATCACATCAGCTTGACCGGGATTATTGGCAACATCTTCTAAGACAAAAGTATCATTACCTTCCCCTCCTGTAAGGACATCAAAACCAGCATCGCCATTGAGAATATCATTACCAGTACCGCCAGATAAGACATCATCTTGCTTACCACCGCGCAGAGTATCATTGCCATCGCCACCAGTGAGACTATCATTATTATTATTCCCACTCACGA
>DATGYA010000594.1:0-10957 GCA_035298405.1 Kamptonema sp.
GGGTTGGCACAGCCTGTAACTGAATTCATTGAGTGAGGGAAAGTTTTTACCTAAATTTCCTTCCCACATTTCCAATATCTCAGATATAAATTGGTGTGGCAGCTCAGTTGGGCTCATTTTTTTAGCTCAGTAAATAGCTCAGTAAATAGCTCACTGCTTCCGTTAGTGAACAAAGTGAGCTAAAATTGGCTCCGAGAACCAATGGGGTAAAGGTGAAAAATGATTGATTCTCTGAAGGCATCAGAAGAGGGGCTAAAAATCGTTGATGAAGCTAGGCGCAGGAAACGCTGGCAGAAAAACGCTTTACCATGGGCAACAGTTGCCACAACTTCACAAGCGACACTGAGGCGGTTTTGGGCAAGCTGTTCTATTGAACGGCATACCTTTATTGCAATTTGTCAGGCTGTAGGTGTTAACTGGGAACAAGTTGCTGAAGGTAACAACGCTGAGGAAATAGAGCAAATTCTACCTTCCATCTCCCCTATTTCACCTGAGCCAGAGAAAAAGGTGAGAGGACATGAACAGATTAAAAGCTTTGCACTCCCTGAAAAAATGCCACCTGTCAGAAATTTGGTTGGCCGTTCGCAGGAAATCGACACCCTTAAATCCCAGATTCTCGATGCAGAAACTAGAGCTATTACTATCACTGCCGTTTGTCTCGTTGGCTTAGCAGGAATTGGTAAAACCACTCTCGCCAGTCAGCTAGTTCGCCAATTACAAGCGGAAAATGCCCCTTTTACTGTTGCTGCTTGGGAAACTTTGCGCTCACCTACTGGCAAAGCACCTCGATTTGATAGTATTATTGATTCCCTATTACTCACTCTTTCTCATGGCGAAATTTCTGCGGCTACTACTCAAAATGACTATCGCCAAAAAACAGAAATTTTGGTGAGATTACTGAGGGAAAAACCTTGTCTATTGGTACTGGATAATGTCGAAACTGTTTTGGAAACTGGGCAAGCTCGAAAAACGGGGTATTTTGCCGATGACTGCTTTGAATATAAGTGGTTATTCAAGGAGCTTGTCGAAACAGAGCATCAGAGTAAAGTAATTTTTACCAGTCGGGAAAGTTTCGCTGAATTGTCTGAGATCGCAGTTAGGGAACTCCCTCTTAAAGGACTAGAAACAGAGGATGCCGTTAACTTGCTAGAATCTCATCAGCACTGTTTGAATTTGACAACTACTTCAGAAGAATTAGCAAAGTTAGCCGAACGCTATCAAGGACATCCCCAAGCATTGAAATTAGTTTCAGCTTTGATTCGGAATGAACCTAAATTTAAAGGACAGGTAGGTAAATTTTTACGCGATCGCCAGTGGCTATTGATTAATACCATCGATGGGCTTATTGATGAAGTTTTTATTCGTCTCAGTGACTTAGAAAGAACTTGCTTAAGTCGGATTTCTGTGTATCAAACTGCTGAATATCCACTCAATACAGCCGGAATTGCAGCGCAGATGCCAGAAGTAAGCGAGTATGAGTTAGAAGAGAGTATTATTCAAGGACTTAGACGTAGGCAATTATTAGACTATGACGATCGGCAGGAATCTTATCAACTGCACCCGTTAATTCAAGAAAAGGCTCACCGCCTCCTACTCCCCGATCCAAAAGTGGCGAGTTCAGAATCTCAACTTGCTAACCGCCAAGCTTATCGCTATTTCCTCAGTATACCCCTCAAAACAGAAGCTGAATGGCAAGAAATTGAGGATATTAAGCCACTTTTAATAACACATTATCACGCTTGTTGTGCAGAAGATTGGGATGAAGCAGCAACAGCTATTTCAGTAGTCTATAATTTCCTGCATTTAGGTTATTATTTTCAACTTTTGAAGAATTTATGTAGCCAAATAATCCCGCTTGACTGGAGAGAAGGTAAACAATTAGTTACCTCTTCAGAAGTTCACGCAGATATTCTATTTAGGCTTGGTGCAGTCTGTCGTTATATTGGTGAACTACCAACAGCTTCTGATTATCTTAAACAAAGTCTTGCTACGGCAAGAAAAATCAGCGATCCTGAAGGTGAGGCATTAGCATTGAACTACCTGGCACTGATTGAAAAAGACAGAGCTAATTACGAAGGAGCGCTTGAATATGGACAGGAAAGTTTAAAAATCGCTAGAGAAATCGGGGAAAGAAAAATTGAAAACAACGCAATTTTAGGCATTGGAACAACACACTACTATATGGGTAGTTATACGCTAGCAATAGAATGTTACCAAACGAGCCTAGAAGTCGCTCGTGAATTTAACTTTTTAGAACAAGAGGAAATGGCCACGCATGATATAATTTATATATTTAATGTTTTAGGTCAATATTCTTCAGCTACCAAATATATTAAAGAATATATAAATCTTTCTAGAAAATCGAATAACATTATAACCATAAGAGCAACAAAAGCATATTTGGCTAATATTTATTTTGATATGAAAAAAGACAAAATTGCTAAACATTACGCTAAAGAAGCCCTAGAAATTGAAGAGATACTACAAGAAAAAGCTGGTACAGAGGCTTTGACTCCTTTGAGTTCCATTACTCACAGATTTTTTGAAGACCTCAATGAAAGTATTGATTTTTTTGAGAAACGGTATAAAATATCCAATAAAAGAGGTGCTAAATTCCAGGAAGCGTGGGCTTTATATCAATTAGGAATGACTTATCAGAAATTAGGACAATATGACTTATCTTTAGATCATTTTCACAGAAGCTTTAGTATCTTTCAGCAAAGAGCTAGCCGTACTTATGAGGAGGCGCTGTCATTGTTGGAATTAGCAAAAACCAGTTTGCTCATCAATACAGTCCCTTTAGAAACCATCCAAGATTACTGCGATCGCGCCGAAAAGATTTGTCTCAAACTCAAACTCCCCTTATTAACAGAAGTACAAAAATTCAAAGTAAATTTGCAGTAAGATTAGTGATAAATATAAATAATGAACCATTTTTCCGTCCACAATCGCTTTAAATGAAGTATTATAATTAGGTAGGAGGCGATATTTGCCACCCTCCTGAGATACCTAACTCTGATAATCTGGTGAATAAATGGAGAGCATAATCATGCAAGTCCAGACTGAAAAACACCTTTATACTCCTGAAGAATACCTAGCTTTAGAGGAAAAAGCAGAGTACAAAAGTGAATACCATGATGGAGAAATTTTACCCATGACTGGCGGAACTACCAATCATAATATAATTGCTGGGAATTTTTACAAAAAATTTCCTTTGAGGATTAAAGGACAATCTTACAAAGTATTTTTTGCTGATGTGCGTTTGTGGCTGTCAACTTACCGCCGCTACGTCTATCCAGATGTGATGGTTGTTCAAGGAAAACCGATTTATGATGGAAGTAATAAAACCACGATTACCAATCCTTTACTAATTGTTGAAGTTTTATCAAAGTCAACTAAAAACTACGATAAAAGTGAGAAATTTGATTATTATCGCTCAATTTCTGAATTTCGGGAATATATCTTAATTGACCAATCTAAATATCATCTGGAACAATACGCCAAAACTTCCGAAAATCAATGGTTATTCACAGAGCATGATTCAGAAAATGCAGTTTTAACCCTGGCTTCTGTTGAAGTTAAAATTCCCTTGATCGAACTTTACGAAGAAGTTGACTTTTCTGAGATTGAGGAATGAGAATAAATTATAAAAAGCCAACGGTGATTCACTTAAAAAATGACTTATGCAAAAAATGTTTTCTTTAACAATCGTGGCTTTATCCGAGATATAGACGCAAAAACCAAATTTTTGGCCATACGTGCGTAATTCCTAAAAATATTAGCACGCCGATTTAATTATATTGACTCTAGTCACACGATCTGCTTAGATAAGCTCTATCCTGGTCTGAGAGGTCAACAATGGGGGTTCCACGTTTCAAACTAAACCTAACTAAAACTTTAGCCATCGCCACTGGCATTGGATTGCTTCAGGTAGCAACTATCCTAAAATCCTCCTCACAGTCGTCTAATTTTCGCACGCTTCCAGAACTATATCAAAGTCGCGATCGCCTCATCGCCGAATTAGAAACCCCCTCCTCTTCACAACCTAGCTTTTTTTCATCCTTCCTACCTCAACCTTCCCCCCAGACTCCCGAAACCATTCGCCAAAATCTTCAAGCCATAGAAGTCCAAATTATCTTAGAACAAAGAGCTAATGACAACTGGCAAGAAGCAGTGCGCCTCGCTCACCAAGCTTCAGAAACAGGAAATCTACCCAACCAGTCTATAGCCACCAAAAAACAAGCTCAATTTCTCTGGGAACAAGCTCTCCATAACCTGCGCGAAATTCCTCAAAACTCATTTCAAACGCGCAAAGCCACCCCCAAAATTCAAGAATATCAGAGAAATCTAGACACCGCCACCTATGAATTAAATGCTGCAAAATCTGCACTCTTGGGTCAAATCGCCCAAGAAAGTGGCTTATCTAGCGAAGCAATGATAACTGTTTGTCACCTCTCTAGAGACTGCGTTCATCTGCGAGGCAATTTGCCTCCTAAAAGTCCAGCCAGCTTAATTAAAATTCCTGTCGCAGTCGCACTCTTACACAAAGTTAAAACGGAGAAAATTAGTCTCAACCAAGAAGTTTACATTAAGCCTGGTAACTATACTGAAGACGCATCAGAAATTCAATCTAGTCAGCGTTATCCGTTAAAAATTTTAGTAGGAGAAATGATTGACCATAGTAGTAATATCGCTACTAATGAACTAATGGATTATTTAGGAACAGATTACATTAACAAAGTCTTAGAAAGTAGCGGCTATCAAGTCACCCGCGTTAATTCTAAATTAATGGGTGAAACCACTATGCCACTTAATGTTGGTTCTGGCCCCAACCGTATGAATACCGATGAACTCACAGAAATGATGGTGCGAATATATAATCGCGAAATGCCTGGTAATGGAGTATTGATAGAAGCTTTGAGTCGCCAGTACGATCGCAACTTAGGATTTGCTGCTTTACAGGGAACTCAGGCTCAATGGTTGGGAGAAAAAACAGGCGAAAATTCCCTAGTTCTCGGTACAACTTTAGCAATGAGCATTAATGGGGAAGTATACATTATTACTGCGATCGATAATCGCAGCGGCGGCGATACACAAATTAGCCAATGTATTGCTAAAATTGCAGATTATATTGTTCGTAACGGACAGCTTTGACAAGTGAAAATTAAATCGAGCTTGAAAATTAACAATAATAAAGTTAAAATAAAAAACAGCAATAATATTATGGATATCTCCTCATACTTAATTGCTAAAATTTCTTTCCAACCTGGCGATCGTGACAAAAAACCTCTTTTGCTAAATTATAACCCCAAATCAGAACTAGGATTTTTCTGCTATGGAAATCAGCGGATTCAACTTTCTTATTCCTATGAAGAAACTGTAATTACCAACTCTTTTCCTACAGGTTCCACGCGGAGAAATATACGGCCAATGCAGCCGGAAATACCTTGTTCAACATGGGTAAATTATTTTAGTGATTGGCAGATTGATGAAGATCAATTATACTATGGCTGTCGAAAACTAGACTCTGAAAGTGATACTGGTAGAGTGGTAAGAGATTTCTCTGGCTTTGATAATACTATAGGTGTTTGGGAATGTACTTGGCAAAAACGGGATATGCAGGATGTTTATAATACAACTTTTGAACACTTATGGAGTATCGAACTCAGATTAAATTTGCTTAATGGTACAGGTAATTACGATGAATATAAATATACAAATTACACCTGAAAAATAGATTAATTATGGTATTACAACTTAACGTTAATGTTAAAGGCAAAGGCTTTCCTATACTTTGTCTGCATGGTCATCCCGGTTCCGGTCAGTGTATGTCCGTTTTTAGCGATCGCCTATCTCAACGCTTCCAGACATTTTCCCCCGACTTGCGAGGCTATGGCAACAGCCGCACTGCTGAAAATTTTGACATGGAAGCTCACCTCGACGACCTGGAAGCACTTTTAGACCGATTTGGCATCAAGCAGTGCTTAGTGGTGGGATGGTCGCTCGGAGGAATTTTAGCCCTCGAAATGGCTATCCGCTACCCTCAGCGAGTCACGGGTTTAATTTTAGTAGCTACTGCTGCCAGACCCAGAGGAAATCATCCCGCGATCGCTTGGGAAGATAACCTCTACACAGGTCTAGCAGGAATTATCAACTGGTTGATCCCCGGTTGGCGGTGGAATATAAATACTTTCGGCAAGCGATCGCTTTTCAGGTATCTCATCCAGCAACACACAGCCACAGCCTACCGATACTTAGCATCACTGGCCACCCCAGCTTACTTGCAGACATCTAGGGCTGCGACTAAGGCACTCAATACAGCCCTCCAAGCTGGATACAACCGACTAGCTGATTTATCTCAGATTAAATGCCCCTGCTTAGTGCTTGCCGGAGCAGCCGATCGCCACATCACCCCTGAATCAAGCTTAGAAACAGCTTGTCATATTAAAGACTCTCAGTGGCAGTGTTACCCCAATACAGCTCATCTTTTCCCTTGGGAAATACCCAACGAGGTACTCACAGACATTGACCGCTGGATTGACATTCACCCTCAAGTAGCAGGGGGCAGTTCTACGATTGACCGCTAAATACTGGCCAGATCCCCGGCTCACTCATCTTTCCCAAATCGTCTGCGATCGTCAAATTCCCTGGCTTGCAGCGTTTAACCGAAACAGTAATACCTTGAGCGCCTTCGCTTTCCAAGTCTTCAATGTAGCCAACTTTGGCGGTATTAGCCTCGGAAGCCCCCAGGAAAGGGCCAAAATAGTAGGTGCAACGGGGAGTCACAGTCACGACTTCTACCCACCAAGCCAATCCGAAGAAGTTGAGCAAGCTAATTAAGAGTTCTTTCATGATTCTTCTATCAATTTGCTAATGTTTTCGAGGGTTACTAGGGAAGCTAAGAGATTCACAGTTCTAGGACTAAAGCCAAATGTCACACTTAAATCGGCTTTTAGGGTGCGTCAGATGAGAGAATTAGGCTTGAGGCCTCTGACGTACCCCGCGAATAGTGCTAGTTGTGAAAATCCTCAGTTCTTTACATTTTGTTATACTCTGTTGCATTTCTTTTTTCAATCACCTTGATTATGTATCATGGTGAAACCTAGTTGCCCCCGCTGACGATAGATTTCGTAGAGGGCCATGCCAGTAGCTACTGAGACATTAAGGCTCGGAGTGTTCCCCCTTAATGGAATTGAAACCAATTCATCGCAACAGCGCTGTATCAAAAGACTCAAACCGTCACCTTCACTACCCACAACTAAGACTATAGGTCTAGCCAACTTGCCACTAAACTGCACTGTGTGTAAGGCTTTGCCCTCTTTCGCCGCGGTGCCATAGATCCAAAATCCAGCCGCTTTCAATTCTTCCAAAGCGCGGCTGAGGTTGACTACCCTTGCTACTGGAAAATTTTCTAATGCTCCTGCTGCTACTTTTCTTACGGTCGCTGTGATCCCCACTGCTCGGCGCTGTGGGATCGCCATTCCTTGTACTCCCAAAGCTTCTGCTGTCCGAATAATCGCCCCTAAATTATGGGGATCGTTCAGGCCTTCGGCTACTACTAGCACTGGTTGCTCAGAAGCAGATTTCGCATTGGCGATCAGTTCGCTGAGTTCTTTGTAGTCGTAAGCAGCAACTTGAGCGGCGATACCTTGATGGATGGCGCGATCGGTGATTTGATCTAGCCGCCGGAAGTCAACTTCGTCAATAATGCTGCCATTAGCTTTGGCTTGGTTTAGTAAGCTGTGAAATCGGGGATCGTATCGCAGTTGAGGTGTCACCCAAATGCGGTTAAGTGTGCGCTCTTTTTCTAAAGCTGCCTGGAGGCTATGGCGACCGTAAATTAGTTCTGTTTCTTCTTCTAAAAGAGTAGTCGAGGTTTCCTCAACGCCCCGGCTATCTTTGTTCTGGCTTTTTTCGGGTGTCTCGTATTTGTTTCCGCCTCTAACTATGCCTCTTTTAGAAATAACTGGCATCGGCGGTTCGTGGGCAGTTTGGGGCGATCGCTTGATCGGCCCGACTGCACTCCTATTACCTGGACGGGACTTAATCTCGACGCGGGGCGAGGGCTTGTCGTCCCGATCCCGGCTTTTTAGCTTCAATGGTTTACTATCGGAGTGCTGGCGTTGAAGGTTAGGTCTAGAGGGTTTTTTCATTTTTTTTAATGAAGGGATAGGAGAGAAAAGTTTTGAGTTTTGAGTTTTGAGTTTTGAACTCCAAGTTCTAATTTCTAAGTTCTGAGGGTAGCTAACTATTAAGATATAGGCTTAAAAACTATTGTAGGGTAGGCATCTTACCTGCCCTTGGCTTTATTTTTGATCCTTATCTTTTTATCTTTCTATCCTTATCTATTGTTCAAGTTCTAGGAGGGCTAACAATTGATTCAATCTTTCGGGATCGGTCACGTATAAATATCCCACCAAAGTTTCTAAGCTAGTAGCTTGTTGATAAATCTCAGGATCGAGCCGCTTTGGATGGCGGTCAGCAGCATTACGGCCCCTCTTGACAATTTCTAATTCTCTGGTACTTAAATGGGGGGAAAGCGATCGCAGATGGCGAGCCTGAGTTTCCGCTCGTACCTGTGCCACTACCAGTTCATGATAAGCCTGCGATCGCTTCGGCGGTACGATGTAGGACATCCGCACGAATAACTCGTACACTGCATCCCCCAAATATGCCCACGATGCTGGCGAAATTCTTTCAATTTCCCCAATTTCTGTTGCCTTCCGCAGCAGGTTGAAACTGCTGATGGCAGGACTCAGCCCTAGTTGATCGTCTGCGATCGATGGCATACTTCTACTTTTGCTTTAGAAATTTCGCCGCACTTTATTTCTCTTATCACTTGGTTATCTAATTACTTTCGTAGTCCCATTACATCTCTACCACTGCTATTTTACAGTACAGCTAAAAAAATTTGCTATCCAGCAATAAGACCGGATAGCTGATTTAATCCCTTTCTTGGTCAAGGTTCCTTGACAGTGTCCACCGCCTCATCCACTGAAGGCTGCAAAGACAAAAACTTCTCTAAACGAACCAGTTTTACTGTCTGAGTCACCCGGGGATTCGAGACAACTTGTAATGTACCTCCTACAGTTTGGGCTTTCTTGACTAACTGCACAAGTGCACCCAAACCAGAGCTGTCAACAAAGTCTATCTTAGACAAGTCCAAAATTACGTGCTTTGGCCCTTCATCAATACACTTGTCGAGCACTTTCCTAAAGGTCGCCTCCGAAAAAGCGTCCAGTAAACCTGTCAGGCGAAATAGCTGATAGTTAGTCCTGACTTCGCGAGTGCCTCTGAGGCTAACGGTCAGGGTCAATGGCTCAGGAATGACACCCTCCTAGCTAGATATTGCTTAAGTCGAGGCTCTATTGTAGGTGTTTTTTTCTTTTTTGTCTACTGATGTCTACTAGCGCAATATACACCTTACTCTCAATCACTTTAGCCCCGAACCAAGGAGAAGGTATTAAGTAGGTGATTGGGTTTCAGTGCTGTTTGGGGCGAAAGCCCAACAGTCTACCCAGAGGAGTTTGGGAGCTACAAATTACCATTTGATTAGCTGGCAACACCTACAAGGCGATGCTCTCGCATCGCCTGCACAAAACGCTCAAACAAATAGTCAGCATCATGAGGGCCAGGGCTAGCTTCTGGGTGATACTGCACCGAGAATAGCGGTAGGGACTTGTGTCGTAAACCAGCCACAGTGCGATCGTTCAGATTGAGATGAGTAATTTCTACCTCCGCCGCCAGAGAATTGGGATCGATCGCAAACCCGTGATTTTGGCTAGTAATCTCAATCCGCTCAGTTAAACCTGCTGGCTGATTCAATCCCCGGTGCCCAAACTTCAGTTTAAAAGTTTCCGCACCCAATGAACGCCCTAAAATTTGATGTCCCATACAGATACCAAATATCGGCTTCTCAGACTTTAATAACGCTTTTGTAGTCTCAATTCCTTCTGTCACCGTTGCTGGATCTCCAGGGCCATTCGATAGAAAAATCCCATCCGGATTGTATTTGAGAATTTCCTCTGGGGGTGTATGAGCGGGTACGACAATAACGCGACAGCCATAACTTGCTAAACGCCGTAGAATATTGCGCTTGATCCCAAAATCAACAGCCACAACTGTAAAAACTTGGGTATCAGATTTCAGTGAGTCGCTAAACTCCCAGACAGACTCTGTAGGTTCAGACCACTCGTAAACCTCATCAGTAGTGACTTGCCGAACCAGATTCAACCCTGCCATACTAGGAGCTTGCTGTACTTGCTCCAACAACTCAGCCGGATCGATAATTTCTGTAGAAATCCCGCCATTCATTGCTCCCACCGTGCGGATTTTTCGGGTAAGAGCGCGTGTATCGATTCCATAAATACCAGGAATGTTGTGTTCCTTGAGGTAGTCTGGTAAAGACTGAGTAGAACGCCAATTACTGGGTTTCTGACAGATATTGCGAGCGATCGCACCCTGTATTTGAGGCTGTTTCGATTCTTCGTCTTCGGCATTCACCCCCGTATTCCCTAATTCTGGATAGGTGAAAGTCACAATTTGGCCACAATAGCTAGGGTCAGTCAACACTTCTTGATAGCCTGTCATTCCAGTATTAAATACTACCTCTCCGACCACCGTGCCATTAGCACCAAACGACCAGCCGCGATACGCAGTACCGTCGGCAAGAACTAAAAGAGCTGGTTGTGCAGTAGAAAGTGACATTTAGTTTTTAATTTGTTTTGATTTCTAAGTTTCTATCTCTAAATAGGGATTTGAGTGTAAGAAACTGCGGAAAATACTAACCTTAAATCCTATAAATGTCAAACTGATTTAATTCTAAATTTTTAATTCTTAATTATATTTTTAATTTTTAATTGTATTTTAATTGTATTTTTAATTCTTAAAATTGCATTTTAATTTTTAATTTTTAATTTTTAATTTTTAATTTTTAATTTTTAATTTTTAATTTTTA
>DATGYA010000595.1:0-12338 GCA_035298405.1 Kamptonema sp.
AGAAATCGGGTTTTTACGAGATTTTGAGAAGTAGTCAAGAAGTAGTTCGGAGGTAGTTTTTTTGCACTTTTTTCCTCCACTTCCAATCGAACTTGACTCCTGATTGACTACCAGTAAACTACTTCTGCCAAGCCATCCCAAGCACCATGTACGTTCGGAATCTGGGGGGCTTGGGGGTATCCCCCCAACAAGCTGGGGCGGCGATAAGATTATTCTACGAAGGGAGAGATGTACATCCCGCCACTGCTTGCTCCCAAGAAGACCGAGATTTCACAGGGGAAAAAGTGGGGAAAACTCCCAGTGAAGAAAATAAGCAATCCTGCTTACTTTCCCCTAATATTCCCCCGAATTTCCCCAACCTTTATTTTGAGCAATAATACCTAAAATCTGACGCAAAGCTTATCGAATGAAAACTCAAGATATGGGGGGATAAGGAAAACCAAGGAAAAAAACGAGCAGAAATGGCCAAAAAATCCTTCGTAAACCTTGATACTCCTGGGTTTTCCTGCTATCTCCTTACAGGAATAAATACTTAAAAAAGCCATAAATCGGAAATAGAATACAGGCTAGCGCTTAATATTTCGATAACTTTGTAGCATTAGTACCTACAAAGTGTAATTAAATCTAATCAAAAGCTTAAACTGCTTTTCTCTCTCCGTTGCGGTTAGGATTCCGCACAAGGAGAGAGAGTATCGATTATTCTCTAGGCACTAAAAAGACATTTTGCGATCGCAATACCATTGCTTGCTACCAACGATGAAGCGTCTTTTTTAGTCGATTTCTTTGACTGTCATTGTTGTGGTTTGATGTGGTTAGATGTGGCTGGATGTGGCTGAAAGTGTTTTTATGTGCTGGCATTGCTACTTGGCGATGAAAGGGTTGCCACAATTAACCACAATTAACCACAATTAACCACATCCAACCACACTTATCCCCATCAGCGGTCAAATCTTCAAAGCGAATTTGTACGGACGATACCATTGCTCGCTACTACCGATGAAGCGTCATTCTCAGTCATTTCATTAACTGCTTTTCTCATGCCATTTCATGCAATTTCGTGCAATTTCATGCCAAGTCGTGCAAGCTTTTACGGAATTAAGATTGACCGATTTACTCATAGAATTGCACAAAATGGCACGAAACTGCATAAAGTTGCAGAAAATGGCACGTTGAATTGACCCCAAACTCATTAATTTTGAAGTTTTCGGAGCCGTCAGGTACGTTAAAGACTTCCTTGATAATTTCCGGTCGAGCTTGGGCAAATTGCTTTCCCCCAATGAAAAGGTAACAGCAGTCTGCAAGCTCGCGCAGTTCTTCTGAAAGTGACAAATTCCCCCTTTCCTCAATCCCTAACCGAGACGTTCAGGTATGCTTCCACCCCTTCACCATTAAGAACCAGCGTTTCGTCAAAATAAACTTTTTCCAAATGCCGCACCAGTTTCCGCTTGTCCACCTTATCCAATTCCTCATCCGCTTTCACCGCTTCAATCAGATAGCAAGCTCGCAACGCTTTTAGAATCATCTGCTTTCGTTCGGTTGGTTTTAACTTTTTGAGATAGCGAAACAAGGGAGCATCCTTGCTACCCGGTTTAGTCCGATAGCGAAAAGACAGTTCGATTAAGTCGCGTTCAGTCATTTGGAAAATCTAAAACTCGATAAAAAATTTCTCAGTTTCAATTAACTAAATTTTTGAGTATATTTACTTAGTGCAAAAATACCCACAAATTACCCACTTTTGACACGATTTTGGGGACACTTACCAAAAAAGTGGCGTTTTTTGACTAATTGTACGTACTACAACCCAGTTTTAGCCCTCATTCCACAGATAGAAAAACGCCACTTTTTTATCCTCAGTCTCCACTTTTTCCCCACATTGACACAAAAAATGGCACTTTTCCTGATAAAATACACACATTAGCTCGAATTACCCTGCAAGCCGATTACGCTTGTAACACCCCCCGTTGCGCTACGATGGCGGTGGGGAGCAAGCCATGCTGCCATTTATACATTTTGCACTAATTTGACGATGGTCGCGGCGGCAGGCTTGCCAGAAGGGAGTTCCCCTCTGGACACCCCCAGCACAGTAAAAATTTAAAATTCACGTATTTAAAATTCACGCATTCAAAAGGGGGTAGTTTTGAATTGTGATGCAACGTTCTAAGACAGTTATCATTCGGCTGACACAGAAAGAACGAGAATTAGCCGAAGTAAAAGCAGTCTCAGCAGGACTTTCTTTGAGCGAATTATTTCGGGCTAGTACCCTCAAGCGACGGCTACCCCGCAAAGTAACGCACATCGCTGCCGATACTTACCGGGAATTAGCCAAGATTGGCGTAAACTTAAACCAACTAACCAAAGCCGCTAACGCGGCAATAAAGTTGGGCCAAACCCCACCTGCCAATCCCGAACTGCTGGAGAACTTAGAAACTCTACTCAAACAAGTTAGACGAGAACTGGTCGAAATTGATGTAGTGGCAGACTTGGAGGATGCGGATGATTGGGAAGCAAGTTAAAGGCAGGGGTTTTCGGGGAGTGCTGAATTACCTCTTTGATAAAGAAGGGGCAGAACTGATTGACGGTAACATGGTTGGTGAAAACCCTCGCGAATTAGCTGCCGAATTTCGCTTTTACAGGGCATTGAATTCCAAAGTGGAAAGAGTGGTTTACCATGCTTCTTTGTCAGTACCAGCGCACGAAAAGTTGGATAATGACAAGTGGAGAGAGATAGCCCAAGATTATCTCAACGGTATGGGCTTCGATGATAATCAGTATATTGTCGTTCGTCATGTCGATCGAGAACACGACCACATCCATATTGTTGCCAGTAGAATCAAGTTAACTGGGGAATGCGTGCATGACGGTTGGGACTACAGGCGTTCGGAACAACTGATTCGCCAACTGGAACGAGATTATCAGTTAGAAGAGGTGTCACCCAGTTGGGAGAAGGGGCGCAGGAGTCCCACGACTGGAGAATGGCGACAGAGACAGCGCACTGGGGAAGACAGCGTGCGAGAGAAGTTGCAGGATTATATCGATGAAGCGGCAACAAATTGTCCTGCAATGCCGCAATTGATTAACCGACTAAAAGATGAAGGAATTGATGTTAGGGTTGGTTACACGCGCACCGGGAAAAATAAAGGTATTTCCTATCAGTTAGATGGCATTGCCATTAGCGGTACTCATTTGGGTAGGGAGTATACTTTTCCAGGGCTTCAGAAATATAAAGGTATCAGTTATAGTAGCGAACAAGATAAAGCTATTCAAAGAGCTAGCAATCGCCAACCAGCCGATGTGGATGCGGTACAGTTAATGCGGACTAGAATTGTGGCTCGAATTGTTAGTAATTACCTGCATCATCTTGGTAAAAACGAACATCAAGGTAAGCAGTATACGGCTGGTTGGGATGGGGATGAATTGGTGTTGGTGAGGAATAGCGACAACCAGCAGTTGATGAGAGCTATATATAAGGATGATGGTTGGGAAGCGGTTGAGCGCAATAGGCTTACCGTTCAAGATGTGCAGTTCTTTCAACGATGGCAGCAGTTGCTAATTGAAGCACGAGAGAGAGAGCAATTGGAACTAGAACGGGAGAAAAAGCAGCAACAACGCGGCTTTGAATTGGAACTTTAGATTGGATTGGTACATCTAATGATTAAAGCACGGGTTTTGAAAAGCGCATTAACCGTTGTCCTTCCGTAAATGCAACCATAAAACGATGCTCTACTGACCAGTAAATACTGTCAGTATACAGAAACTTTTTAACTCACAAAGCATCTTCCCAAAGATAGATGCTATTTTTCAATAATTAAAAAACCGTGGTGTTGGGCAGCAATTGCATCTTGATGATTTTTCTCTACCTACCTATAGATAGACTTTTAGCAGCTTTAATCAAGCGTAAATACCGAGTAGTGGACGGCTTATTTAAGGACAAAATAGCCGCAGTTTCCCTCAAATAAACCAATAATTATTTGTTGGCAAAAAAGGTTTTTATACAAGTAGCTACAGAAACCAAAACTGCCCTTCATCAAACTTTCACGCAATTTCCGTAAATCTAACAATTCGATGGCAAAAAAAACCATCTTAAACTTTTCTTCATGATTAAACTCTCATCCCAAAAGAGAGCGCGAATACCAAATTTATCGCGGTTGATATCGCATCTATCGATATGTTTTGTGCGGCTGGCTTTATGGTCGCACTAAAGCTGTTTTATGGGAGCCGACCATCTTTTACGGGGTGCATTTTAAGGATAACATATGAGCGCTTTTGATGCCGGAGTATTCACAGTCGGTTCTACCGGAACACTCAGCTTTGATTATTTATTTGATGGCGGTTCCTATCAAGGACAATTAGGCATTTTTAACCTGCAAGGCATGGAACAGTATACCCCAGGTTCCACTGCCTTTATTCAAGAAGCAGCGCGTCGCACATTGACACAAAGCAACTTAGGTCACGTCGTCATCGACGATATCGCTACGGGTGCTAGATTTTTCGGTAATATATCTTGGGAAGGTAACTCCAATCGCGGTACTTACTCCGGCATCAAAACCGTTACCATGAATCCGGGCGACCAATTCGGTTTGATGTTGGTTCCCAATCAAACAATACAGTACGTTTATGACAACCCCACTACATCAGGAGGAGGAACACGTCCCATCTTTTCCTTGGGTACTCCGAATACTAGAGATACTCTAACCGGACTGCAAGTGGTAGATGTTCTCGGAGACGATACGGTTTTTGCCTTTGAAGATATCCTAACTGATAGTACTTTCTCAGACCGCGATTACAACGACCTGATTTTCCAGATGACGGGTGCGGCTAGTAATCACGATACACCGCTACTCAATGATAGAATCAACCCAGAGCGGGATTGGCGCACCACCACGGTCGGACAGACCTTAGTGAGTTACCTGTACTTTCCCCAACCGATAGAACTGCGAGAACAAAATAATTTTACTACCAGTTGGGAAAAGACATTTCAAATCACCCCCGGAACATCCCAACTTTCCTTTACCATCGATAACCTTTCCTTCGATACCGCCGACGGCAAATCTATTAAAGATGCTTTTGAAGCAGCTTTGGTAGATGAAAATGGCAATTCCTTAGTCCACACTATCGGTACGGGTAGGGATGCCTTTTTCAATCATACCGAAGGTCAATCTCCCGCACTGGCAAGTGGCGTTACTTTTAGCAATAAAATTGTTAGTTTAAATTTATCTGCCCTGCCGAAAGGGACGACTGCCAAATTACAATTGAGACTGGTAAATAACGATAAAGACGTTAATACAATAGCACGTATTTCTAAAATTGAAGTTAAATCTAATTCTACCTTTTCCCCACCTGTTTCCGTTCCACTTATAGCCGATACTACCGCTGCATCGATAGTTGATTTTCACAAGCTGTCCGATATATCTAATTCGATTACAACTACTTACGGAAAAACTTCATTTAACGCAAATACCGAAATTCTTTATACTGATTTAGCCATCAAAAACGCCGGACAGTACCCAGTGAAAGGGAAACTGTTATTGGGCATTACCAATATCAGCGACCCCACAGTAAAATTAAGGAATATTGCGGGCACTACTCCCACTGGAATTCCTTACATCGACTATAGTTCTTTACTAGAAGATGGCACCCTCGTACCGGGAGAAACCACTCAATCGAAAACATTAGAATTTTACAACCCCAACCAAGTTCAATTCACTTACGAAAAAGTATTCTTCAGCCAATTAAATACCGCACCGGAATTCACCTCTACTGCCAATAAAGAAGCCATCATTGGCAAAACTTACCTTTACGATGTCGATGCTACCGATGAGGATAACGACAGTTTAACTTATTCTTTATTATCCGGGCCATCCGGCTTATCGATTGATAGCACTACTGGCAAGATAACCTGGAATCCGATTGCAGAAAATATCGGCAATCACGATATTATTATTAAAGTTAAAGATAACTTTGGTGGAGAAGCAACGCAACAATATAATTTATCCACCATCAATCAACCCCCCAATCGACCGCCCATATTTACTTCGATTCCGATAGTAGATGGGAAAGTAAATACACCTTATAAATACGAAGCCAAAGCGAAAGATATTGATGGAGACGCACTGACATTTTCCTTGCTAGAAGCACCAGATGGGATGAGTGTCAATCCAGCTACCGGAGTAGTAACTTGGACGCCAGATGGGAATCAACTGGGCAAAGTTTTAGTGAAATTGAAAGTAGAAGATAATGCTGGTGGAGAAGCCGAACAAGCATTTGAAATTTTGACACAAATCGAACCTGGGAATCACGCGCCGATGATTATCAGTGCGCCGATTACTCAGTTTAACTTTCCCGGTAGTGCCAATCCTGATAGCGGTAACGTCAGTCCAAAAGCCATCGACCTCAATTTAGAGGCGGGACAAGTCGTTCAATCGCCGATTTCTTTAACTTTACCATCTAACGATGCCACCAGTACTGCCGATACGGTGTTCGTAGTAGACCGTTCCGAGTCGATGGGAGGGGAATTTAGATGGCTGGGCAATATTTTACAAGATTTAGATCGGGTTCTCAACGAAAAAGGAATTAACTCGAATCGTTATGGCATCGTTACCTTCGATGAAACCGGAAAATTTTTAAACGTGCCTAGTGCGGGTAACGACTTAAACTTTACCTTATTCGGACAGAACGACCAACCTATCAGCAGCCGCACCCTTTATGGCGGGGATTGGCCAACTAGTCTACAAGAATTTACCTTACCCCAAGATGGTTTTTACACCTTAGTAGTGAATCCTCCCTTCGCGACAACACCATTCCAATACGGTTTTCAACTTAGTACCAATCCACCCACCACAAATTCCCACGCTTCTTTATCAATTCCATCGGAAACCACAATTCAATCACTGCCACTAGATACTCCCATTACTGGCACAATTGGCACGGCCAATAAAAAAAATATTTATACTTTCGATGCCACACCTGGCACGAAGATTTATTACGATAGTTTGGAAAGTGACTTTGATAGCATTTACGTCAGCTTATTGAGTCCTAACGGTAACTCAATTATCTACGAGTCTAATTCAGACTTAGATAACGGTTTTATCACCCTACAAGAAGCGGGTACTTACAGTTTAATATTCCGCAATTCCGGCACTACTGGCGATTATAAATTCCAGTTACTAAAAGCTGGAGAACCGCAACGCCTCAACTTCGATACCACCATTACCAAAACGCTGAATTCCGGTTTAGAGACAAAGCTTTATCACTTTGACGGTAACCCTGGCGAACGACTTTATTTCGATAGTTTAGATAATAATGCTAGCGGTTCCTGGTCTTTGCGGGATTCGGGCAACCAAGTCCTGTACAACAACTATCTAAATAGTGACTTCCAGGTAACCCTACCTTTTGACGGTTCGTACACTTTAATCTTATCGGGAGACAACAGTAGCAATCCAGTTGACTACAGTTTCCAAGTCCAGAAGCTACCAATACCGCCTTCTAATGACTTACCACCAACACAAGCAACTCGCTTAGATTTCAACTCACCCGTTATCGATTCAATTGCTACATCAGCAGAACAAGACATTTTCACATTTGAAGGGACGCCAGGACAGCAAATTTACTTTGATGGTTTGGATACCTACAACAATTATGCCTATGCCCAGTTAGTCAGTCCGTCCGGTCAAACAATATTTTCAACTAACACTTCAACTAACACTTACTACAACTCAAATTTGCACGTACTTACCGAGACGGGTACTTGTAGCGACCTGCAATACTAATCGCTCAAACCTGCAATCAAGACATTTTCAAACCAGGATTAAATGCAACTATAATTGCGCTTCAGCCAGGATTAATTGCAACTGAACCAGGATTAATTGCAACCAACCTGCAATCATCCGTTTCGACCAGCATTAATTGCAACTAAGTGAAAGTCCCGCCAAACGGGAGTTTAGTAGTTTCCTAAAAAAACACCCTGATTGAATATGGAAATTTCAGCCAGGATTAATTGCAACTATAAGGTAAAATAAACGGTCGTTTTTTTTACTGTTATTACCACCCAGATTGCGAACCAAAAACCGAATCAAGTTTAGTAACGAAACTCGGTAATTATATCAAAGGCAACATACGCTGTTAAGTAACAAGTATATGTACTTGTTGAGGGTTCAAAGTATGTTGATAGGCTATGCCCGAATTTCAACAGATGACCAAAATCTGAACCTGCAAAAGGATGCTTTGCAGCTTGCTGGTTGTGAGAAAATTTACTCCGACCGTATAAGTGGTGCAAAAGCCCAAAGACCTGGACTTTCCTTAGCATTGGAGGTAGCACGGACTGGTGATGTTTTGGTCGTGTGGCGGTTAGACCGTCTGGGAAGGTCGCTCAAAGACTTAATCGAGATTATGTCTACGTTAGATGAGAAGGGAATTGGGTTGCAAAGTTTACAAGAATCCATCTCCACAACAAATAACAGTGGCAGACTAATCTTCCATTTGTTCGGCGCATTGGCAGAATTTGAGCGCAACCTAATCCGCGAACGCACAACTGCTGGACTTGTAGCAGCGCGTAAGCGCGGTCACAAGGGAGGAAGACCAAAAGCCCTTGACCCAGCTAAACGCCAATTAGCAGTCAAACTTTATACCGAAGGTCAACACACCATTATTGAAATATGTAAGTTGATGGGAATTTCCAAACCAACGCTCTACAACTACATTGCAGAGATAAATAACTAACATGGTACATAAGCAAATCCCGGCAGAGGCACTCATCAATTTACGCCACCGCCTCGAATCTTTGCCTAGTCGTTGCCAAGAGCGTCGAATTCTCATTGAAGAAACAGCTACACTGTACGGTGTGTCAACCGATACGCTATATCGGGCGTTGCGTAATTCATCACGTCCAAAATCCATCAACCGCTCAGATAGCGGGACACCCAGAAAACTTTCACTCTCTGATATGGAACGTTACTGCGAGGTCATCGCGGCGATGAAAATCCGTACCAGTAACAAAAAAGGGCGACATATCTCCACAGTACGGGCGATTGAACTGTTGGAAGAATTTGGGATGGAGACACCTGATGGTTTTGTCCAACCGCCTAAAGGCGCATTGACTAGAAGTACTGTCAATTATTACTTGAAAACCTGGGGATACGACACTGAACGTATGACTAGGCAACCGCCTGCGGTGCGTTTTCAGGCGAATCACAGCAATGAATGTTGGCATTTCGACCTCAGCCCATCCGATTTGAAACACGTAAAACAGCCATCATGGGTGGAACCGGGTAAGGGAAATCCGTTGCTGATGCTGTACAGCATTGTTGATGACCGTAGTGGCGTATGTTACCAGGAATACCACTGTGTTTATGGAGAGGATGTCGAAGCTGCATTGCGCTTCTTATTTAATGCGATGACGGTGAAAACAACCGATGGATTTCCCTTTCATGGGATTCCAGAAATGATTTACACCGACAACGGACCAATTGCTAAAAGCCACGTATTTCAAAACGTGATGGATTGCCTGAGAATCAATCTTGTCACCCACATTCCTGCGGGTAAAGATGGTCGTCGGGTAACAGCCCGCTCTAAGGGCAAAGTGGAAAGACCGTTCCGGACGGTCAAAGAAGCTCACGAGACTCTGTATCACTTTCACGAACCGGAAAGCGATGTTGAAGCTAACTTGTGGTTACGCCAATATTTATTGCATTACAACGACAAACCACACCGCAGAGAACCGCATTCGCGGATAGAAGATTGGTTGCGAAATATGCCAAACCCAGGCTTAAGGTCGATGTGCAGTTGGGAGCGATTCTGTACATTTGCCCGCGAGCCACAACGGAGGAAAGTGGGAACGGATGCTAGGGTATCAGTAGAAGGTGTAGCTTATGAGGTAGAACCTGACTTGGCAGGCGAAACTGTCGTGCTGTGGTGGGGTCTTTTTGACAACGAACTGTACGTAGAGAAAGATGACCAACGCTACGGACCATTTTATCCAGTTGATGGTCCCATCCCCCTACACCGTTACCGTAAATTCAAGAAAACCAAAACTGAAGAACGGGCAGATAAAATTGCCGATTTGGCTAAAAAGTTGGGCTTGCCACGGACAGCTTTAGACAAAAACGCGGATCTACAATTTCTAGTAGATAAGTACAAGGAACTTACGCCAACGGTCACACCTTTTAACGACCCCGACCCATACCAAGAATTTACTTATCCCACGGTACTGTTTGCTAAGAGGGCGATTTCCGATTATCTGGCTAAACCATTGGCTAAATTGTCTACCGAACAGTTGGCATTTATTGATTCACTGTTAGCTGAAACTTTGAATAAAAAAGCGATTATTGAACGAGTGCGGCAATATTTCCACTCAAATAAAGGAGGGGAACGCAATGCTCACTGAGGTCATGGAACACTTTCGTTTGGTTAAGGAGTTTCCCAAGGCTGGGTACTACGAGACAGACCACCAAAAACAAATGTTTAAGGATATTAACGCCGCAATCCATTCTGGGAAGTTGGTTGCCATCACGGGAATTATCGGGTGTGGGAAGACGACAACTTTACGACGTTTGTTTGAGGTTTTGGAGAAAGAAGGCAAAATCTTGGTTTCAAAGTCCCTTTCTGTGGATAAAGACCGAGCGACGCTACCAACACTAATTGCTGCCTTATTCTACGATTTATCCACAGATAAAGAAATTAAAATCCCCAAAGACGGCGAAAAACGGGAACGGGAACTGCGCGACCTAATTAGAAAAGGTAAAAAGCCGGTGGCACTGTTTGTTGATGAGGCTCATGACTTACATTACAGTACTTTGACGGGACTCAAACGTTTAATTGAGGTAGTTGAAGATGGTGGTGGCACACTTTCAGTGGTATTAGCTGGTCATCCCAAATTGAAAAATGATTTACGCCGTCCAACTATGGAAGAAATTGGGTATCGGGCAACGGTCTTCTCCTTGGAGGGTATTGTTGGTAGCCAGCGAGAATATATTGAATGGTTAGTATCTAAATGCAAAGAAGAAGATACTCAAATAAGTGAGATATTATCGGCAGAAGCCATTGATCTACTTGCCATACGCTTGAGGACACCACTGCAAATCGAGCAACATTTGACACTTGCTTTCGAGGCTGCATACCTCTTTGGGGAAAAACCTGTTACTACGGCGATTATTGAGTCCGTTTTATCTAAGCAAATTGATGATTTGGAACCCACCCTAACCCGTCACGGTTATGACGTGAGGGGCTTGGCGGAACAGTTCAATGCCAAGCCTGCTGAAATTAAATTGCTGTTTCGCGGGCAGCTTGACCCAGTGCGTTCGCGTGAGTTGCAGGAACAAATGCTGGCGGCGGGACTGCCACTTTGAGTGGATTGAAAACGATTGGGAAAATGGAAGTATTTATAGTTGCAAATAATCCTGGTTGAAACCGATGATTGCAGGTTGGTTGCATTTAATCCTGGTTCAGTTGCAATTAATCCTGGCTGAAGCGTAATTATAGTTGCATTTAATCCTGGTTTGAAAATGTCTTGATTGCAGGTTTGAGCGATTAGTATTGCAGGTCGCTACATGTAGTAGTTGAAGGTTGTCATATTGGTCTTTACCACCTAATGAAATTGGTAATTTATGGTCAACTTCTACAATGTCTGTACTGGAAAAGTACAGCCCACAGTGTGTACAAATACCTTTTTGTTTCTTAATGAGTGTTGCCACTCTATTAGGAGTTTCTGGGTACTCGCCACGTCTTTTGCTCCAGTAAGTCCAGTTACCATTAAACGGACTAGCTTCACCTTTCACTTTAATATGCCTTACGATTGGCGTTCTTGAGTGATTGTGTAATTCTATTCCATTCTCGGTACTGAAACACCAATTTCGATTGCCTACTGTTCTCCAGTATTTATCCTTATTGATGTCTCCTTTACCCCTTCTTCTTACCCATGCTCTTAACTTTTCATAGATTAGAAAGTCAACTTTTGAGAAAGTTTCCTTACTACTGACTGCTGAGTAATAGTTTGACCATCCCCTAATGATTGGATTCAGCTTACTAATTAAAGCAGCTTGAGGGGCATTCACATGGTCATCTATTACTTTAGCAATCTTTTCCAGATGAATCTTGATTTTGGGTTTTGATGGGGTGATTAGTGTTTTAAAACCTAGTTTGATGCCATTAGTAGTTTTGGCACATCTGTAGTTTCCTACTTTGTACTGCTGTACGTGAAATCCAAGAAATTCAAAACCAATATTTCCCTCAATCTCATTCAAGGTATGTGTCAGTTTTGTTTTACTAGGTTTTAATTCTAAACCCATGTCACGTAACCATTCACAAATAATCTCTTGACATTTCTTGACGACGTTAATATCCTCATG
>DATGYA010000596.1:0-4829 GCA_035298405.1 Kamptonema sp.
GTCAGCTTGGACATGGCAAGATGGCCTACTGATTTTGGCAACTTTTTCTCTAATTCTAGCAATTATTCAAACCGCCGCTAAATTTAGCGGTGACTACAACCCTAGTTTCAAAATTGAAACAACGCTAGTAGTATTGCCGGGATATACCGCTCAGACTCTTTTACGGATGGGAGCCGCCTATTTTTTATCACTGCTATTTACTCTAGTTTATGCTTATTCTGCTTATCGATCGGAGCTGGCAGCAAAAATTTTACTTCCCCTGTTGGATATTTTGCAGTCGATTCCGGTGTTATCTTTTTTACCAGGAGTTGTTTTAGCACTAATTACATTATTTCCCGGACAGCGAATCGGGGTAGAAATAGCATCAATACTGCTAATTTTTACCGGGATGACGTGGAACATGACGTTTAGTTTTTATCAATCTCTCTGTGGCATTCCGCGAGAACTGAAGGAAGCATCTAAAGTCTACCGCCTTAATGCTTGGCAGCAATTTTGGACGCTAGAATTGCCCGCAGGTGCAATAGGATTGGTGTGGAATAGTGTTATGTCTGTGGCTGGGGGCTGGTTTTTTTTGATTGCAATTGAGTCTTTTACTTTGGGTGATAAAAGCTTTCAATTGCCTGGATTGGGTTCGTATTTAGCAACCGCGGCAAATCAAGGAAACTTTGGCGCGATCGCCTGCGGTTTAGTAGTTCTAATCGGCATAATTATCGCCATAGATTTTTTACTGTGGCAGCCTTTAATCGCTTGGGTAGAAAAGTTTAAGTTTCAGATGATGGAAGCTGCAAGTTCTCCCCAGTCAACTGTGTTAGATTTATTGAGGCGATCGCCAACACTGCGTGTATTAAAATCGCGATTTTCCCCAATTCAAGATAATTTTGACAGGGGTTTAGTCAGAATCTTTGCACCCGCAGCATTAGCCACACCTCCTACAGGACGTTTCCGCATTTCAAAATGGATAAATTGGGTATTTGTTAGCGGATTTGCGGTCATTGTTTTGTGGGGAACGTGGGAAGCTATTTTGCTACTCCGGTTTCTGAGTTTGTCTGACTGGGAAAAAGTAATTAGCGGTGCAGTATTAACAGCAATGCGGGTGATCTGTGCTCTATTTCTATCTTTATTGTGGACAGTCCCAGTCGGGGTAGCAATTGGTAGAAACCCTCGATTAGCTCAAATTTTACAACCCTTAGTACAGATTGCTGCTTCTGTTCCTGCAACGGCTCTATTTCCCATACTGCTGCTAGGTTTAATCCAGACAGGCGGAGGCTTGCAGATTGGATCGGTAGCACTAATGATGTTAGGCACAATGTGGTATTTACTGTTTAATGTAATTGCGGGCGCACAAGCTATACCCTCGGAGTTATTTGAAGCAGCGCAAGTTTATAAACTTTCACTGGTACAGCGTTGGCGCAGTTTGATTTTGCCGGGAATTTTCCCCTATTTGATGACAGGAATTGTCACCGCAGTAGGAGGTGCTTGGAATGCCAGTATTGTCAGCGAGTATGTACAGTTTAAGGGGCAAGTAATTACTACTCCAGGTTTGGGAGAAACGATTTCTCAGGCGACGGCAAATGGCAATTTCTCTCTACTTTTGGCGGCTACTTCTGTAATGTCTCTGTTGGTGGTATTAACTAATCGTTTGGTGTGGCGACCCCTTTACCGTTTGGCTCAGGAAAAATATCAACTTCTTGTATAAGTGTATAAGTAAGTAAACATAAATAAACGTTTTTCTGGTTGTAGAGTGGGCGCGAACCCATAACTATATTAGCTATGAGTTACAAGTTTCTTGGGAGTTCACGCTCATCTTATACCACTTCTCTAAAAGTTTGCTACAGTTTGGGTAGGGGCGGGTTCGCGATCAAATTTGCCACCCACAAATAACATTAATAAACCCGCCCCAAGACTGTAGCATTAATTTAGATAATTGGTATTACGTTTATTTATGTCCACCTAACTTAGTTCTGTGATTTTAGTCCTACATTTCCTGCATCAGTCGCAGATAATTTTGCCGCATCTCCGTCATATTTTCCATCATTTTATTTGCCATATCTTTCTCAACATCGCTCATTTGCTGCCAAAAAGCAGCAGATCGCCTCGCTGCGATCGTATCTTGCCACAACATCTCTAAAAGTTGTGCTGCCATCGGATTTTCAGCGTCTATAAGGTTGCACAGTTGCTCAAACGCTCGATTCGCCTCGACGTGATTAGTAACATCCTGGGCCAGCATCAGACATTTCTTGAGTTCGAGAATCGGATTTTGAGAAGAGTAAGTCATAATTAGAATCAGGTTAAGCTACAAAAACTATACTGCCATTCACCCCGACATAGTTATTATGACTCTAACACTTAAAGACTTAGAGCGGATGCAAACCACACTCCAAGAAGCTCATCTGGACTACCAACTCGAACTTGTAGAAGGGAAAATTAGCGTTATGGGGCCTTCAGATTACATTTCCGACGAAATTGGCTCTCGGTTAATCGTTTTTTTAGGCGCTTGGGTTATGCCCCGCCAATTGGGGCGCGTGACGGGTGCGGCGGCGGGTTTCATTTTACCCAATCCCGATGCGGATTTACGCGCTCCTGATGTATCTTTTGTCAAGGCAGAAAAGCTAAAACGGAGTCAGCGTAACTTTGTGCATTTAGTCCCCGACTTGACAGTAGAAATTAAATCGAAAACTGACAGGATTAAACCGCTTGTCGAAAAAATCCAATCTTTTTTAGAACTCGGAACTCAAGTTGGTATTCTTATTGACCCAGATCGAGAGACTGTGACTATTTATCGTCTCACAGGGGAACCTGTGGTGTTAACTAGCAGCGATACTTTGAGAATACCAGAATTATTTCCTGGTTGGGAGTTGCCAATTTCTCAACTTTGGCCGCCTGTATTTGAGTAAGTCTAACACATTGTATTTTAGGAGAGCGAGTTTATGACTTTTACTTTTAAAGATGTAGAATTGATGCAAACTAAACTGCAATCAGAGCATCGGGATTACAACTTAGAATTGGTAGAGGGGAGGATAATTGTAATGGGGCCTTGTGATGATACCTCTAGCGAAGTAGGTGCCCGGTTATGTTACTTTCTCAATGCGTGGGTCATCCCCCGCAAAATGGGGCGCGTCTATGACTCCAGCGGCGGCTTCATTCTGCCTAATCCTGATGCGGATTTACGCGCTCCTGATGTATCTTTTGTCAAGGCAGAAAAGCTGAAACGGAGTCAGCGTAACTTTGTACATTTAGTCCCCGACTTGACAGTAGAAATTAAATCGAAAACTGATGGGATTAAACCTATTGTTGAAAAAATCCAATCTTTTTTAGAACTGGGAGCTGAAGTTGGCATTCTTATTGACCCAGATCGAGAGACTGTGACTATTTATCGTCTCACGGGGGAACCGGTGGTGTTAACTAGCAGCGATACTTTGAGAATACCAGAATTATTTCCTGGTTGGGAGTTGCCAATTTCTCAACTTTGGCCGCCTGTATTTGAGTAATATTTAAAATAGAGTGTCAAATAACTTAAAAGTCATGGGTAAACTGCGCGTCCTCTCTGGAGTCCAACCAACTGGTAATCTGCATTTGGGTAACTATCTCGGTGCTATTCGCAATTGGGTTGAAGGTCAAAGTCAGTATGAAAATTTCTTCTGTGTGGTGGATCTGCACGCGATTACTGCACCTCATAATCCGGCAACGCTAGCATCTGATACTTATGCGATCGCAGCTTTATACTTAGCTTGTGGCATAGACTTGGAATATTCTACTATTTTCGTGCAGTCTCACGTTTCTGCTCATGCTGAATTAGCATGGCTTCTCAATTGCATCACGCCGATCAATTGGCTAGAAGATATGATTCAGTTTAAGGAAAAAGCTGTCAAACAGGGAGAAAATGTCAATGCGGGTTTGCTAAATTATCCTGTGTTAATGGCGGCGGATATTTTACTTTATGATGCTGATAAAGTGCCTGTGGGGGAAGATCAAAAGCAACACTTGGAACTTACCCGCGATATTGCTGTCAGATTAAATCATCAATTTGGTACGCCGGAAAATCCGGTGTTGAAACTTCCCGATCCGTTAATTCGTAAGGAGGGGGCGAGAGTGATGAGTTTGACTGATGGTACTCGTAAGATGTCTAAGTCTGATCCTTCGGATCAAAGTCGGATTAATTTGTTAGACTCGCCAGATGCGATCGCGAAAAAAATTAAGCGTTGCAAAACTGATGCCGCCCGCGGTTTGACATTTGATGATACAGATCGCCCGGAAGCTAGAAATTTGTTGACGCTTTATTTGCTACTTTCTGGAAAAACTAAGGAAGAAGTGGCCGCTGAGTGTCAAGATATGGGTTGGGGGGAATTTAAACCGCTACTGACTGAGACGACAATTAATGCTCTCAAACCGATTCAGGATAAGTATAAACAGATTATGGACGATCGCGGTTATCTAGAATCTGTTTTGCGTCAGGGAAAGGAACAAGCAGGTGCGATCGCTAACCAAACCCTCACGAAAGTTAAAAAAGCTTTCGGTTACTCTCTACCTATTGGTTAGTTGTTAGTGGTTAGTTGTTAGGAGAAAAATATCCTCAACAACCAACAACTAATATCAATTTTAAAAAAGAATGCAACAGTATTCTTTATTCTTGTTCCCCTCCTCCTTGACAAGGGGGGCTAGGGGGGGATCAAAGAGTGTTGCATGATGCCAGAAGAAATGGTATGACAACTAACCACTAACAACTAAACAACTAACAACTAACAACTAACAACTAACAAATCGGATGAACCGCTTTCGTACTGCCTGTAAAACCCCTGGAGAATTCCTAATTACCGCCGAGGTAACACCGC
>DATGYA010000597.1:0-11508 GCA_035298405.1 Kamptonema sp.
TGGTTGGCAATGCAATTAATTAAATCTTCCCGCGCCAGCACAGTCCTCAGTTGAGGATGTAAATGCACCCGTACCTGTTGCCAATCAGCCAAAGCCCATTCGGAAGGCACAAGAAACTCATCTTGGTTGGGATAGCCGCACCAAAAGTCAAGCAAACGATGAATAGGGTGTAACAGCGTAAATAAATGCAAGCGCTCTTCCAAAGAAGCTTCTGGCAAGCTCAATGCGATAAAAGCAGGCAAATCCTCTGTATTTTCAAACAGATTCAGCAAGTCCCAATGCCGCCAATTCACCATACTAATAAACTCTAAATCGGCAGCTTTTAAAGCAGCAAACATTTCTGGAATGGTAGAGCCTTTATCGCCCAGTAATAAAAAGTTTGCTAGTAGCCACCCGTCATTCTTTGCAGACTCAGTATCCCAAGTCCCCCGCTTCAGCATCACTTCATTTTTCAGGGAACCCATAATTTGCCGAAGCAAGTCTATTTCCAATTCTCTGGGATTATCATCCATTAAACCCATCATTTTTAAAGCTTCCTGAGCTCGGAAAAAGAGCGTCCGTCCCAGAGAACTATGAAGGTTTACCCGAATAATTCCGTCTGGTTTTAAAACCGACTTCATCGCTCGCAAACCAGCAACCATATCTGGCAATAAATAAAGAACTTCATCACAATTGATATAGTCAAATTCACAGCCTAAGCTCTGTAAATTTTCTATAGAAATATCATGAAATTCTGCATTGTCAAAGCCGTGATATTGCAAACGTTGACGGGCTAATTTAACTGATTCTTCGGAAATGTCAACCCCCACTATTTTAGCCCCTAGATTGGCTTCTGCTAAAATCAATGATTTGTAACCGCTACCACATCCTGCATCTAAAATTACTTTTCCTTCTGTTGGTACAACTCTTTTGTTTTTTAAATAATAAGCCGTTACAAAATTATGGATATATAGCAACTGATAGTCATATTTAGGAGATTGTTCGAGGGGATTTGCTGGATAAGGAGCATTATCAAATTGCTGGCGAATTTTGTCGATTAAGTCTACTTCTTTACTGTCCATAAAATGTTCCTGATGTTATAAAACTGGGAGTTAACATAGAAATATTATCAGATACACAGGCTTTATTATCGCCTTAGAAGAAATGTGAGTGTGGGACGGTAAAATGAAATTATCCCAAGTTTGTAGGGGCGAAGCATTCGGGCAGATAATTTATGGCTTGAACCCTACCTACTTTTTGCCCGAATGCTTCGCCCTTGGGATATATTTCCATAAATGGGATGCTGGTAAAGTTTTCAAGGCAGTCTCTCTAACATTACATAAATAAACACTTCTAGCTTCTTCAAAAGTTCCTTGATTTCATCCCAAGCCATTTCCTTGCTCACAGGTTCGAGGGTAACAGGATGTAGCGCTCTGAGCTTGAGCCACCGTTCTACTAAGCATACAACAGACTGTGTTCCTTCCCACAACGGTAGCAGACAAGCAGCTAGACTACTATCGATCAGAATAGGGATGAGGGTTGGTAAAGGCAGATAACGGCTAATTTCAAAAGAACTGTTCCTGTTAATACACTTAATCAAGTCTTCTTTTACCTGGGTAGTCTGGAGTTGGGGATGTAGATGGACTTGTGCATTTTGCCAGTCAGATAAACTCCATTCCCACAAGGGAATAAATGATTGAGCATGATTGGCATTACCGCACCAAAAGTCTATCAAACGATGGACTGGATGTAACATTTCATAGAGGTGCAGCCGCGCTTCTACAGAAAGGTCTGGCAAACTCATTGCTAAAAACGGTGATAAATTTTCTGGATCTTTGAACAAATCCATTACTTCCCAGTACCGCCAATTCACCATGCTAATAAACTCTAAATTAGTATCTCTTAAGGCCGAAAATACCTCAGTAATGGTATAACCTTTGTCGCCTTGCAACAAATAGTTCATCTGCATCCACTGGTCGTCTACTGCCTTTTCTGGGTTCCAAGTTAGCGCCTTAAGCAGGACTTGATCTTTCAATGATGTCATAGTTTCTCTGGCTAATTCCATCTCCATTTCGCCGGGATTTTCATCCATTAATCCCATGTCTTTTAAAACTTCTTGTGCTCTAAAATATGCAAATCGCTGTAGAGAACTATGGAGATTAGTGCGAATAATTCCATCTGTCTTTAAAACTGATTTCATCGCTTGCAAGCCTGCAACTATGTCAGGCAGCAAATAAAGAACTTCATCGCAGTTAATATAATCAAACTCTAAACCTAAACTAGGTAATTCTTCAATTGGTATCGCATAAAACTCTACATTTTCAAAACCATGATATTGCAATCGCTGACGAGCTAATTTAACACTCTCTTCTGCAAAATCAATCCCAATTATTTTAGCGCTGGGATTTGCATGGGCTAAAATCAAGGATTTATAGCCGCTACCGCAGCCAGCATCTAAGATTACTTTGCCTTGAGTTTTTATGACTTTTTGATTTCTTAAATAGTAAGATGTTACTAAGTTGTGAATGTAAAGGGACTGGTAATCATCTTTAGGAGAATTTTCGAGGGGAGTGTTGGGGTAACAAACAGCGTCGAATTGGTTGCGTATTTTCTTGGCTACATCTGATTCCTGGTTTGCCACTGTCAAATTATCCTGTTTTTGAATAGAGGGTGGTAGTTCGATTTTTTCGATTTCTGTGGCGAGTTCTGCAATCTCCTCAGACAAGGGATACATATGTTTGTACTGAAGAATTTGTTTGCCGATTAAACTCAAACGCTGATTAAAGTTTGGGGAAGTCTTCGGGTCAAGCAAAGGAGTATTAAAAGGTTCAATGTCACCACGTTGAAATTCAAAAGCCAAGCTGATACGTGGATGAGGCGCTCTTTCGCTGCTACGCCCGCCCCAGTGCAATACGGCATGATTCCAGCATAAAACAGAACCGGCAATTGCAGGTAATGCGCGAATGTTTTGAAAGTTGATATTGTCTATTTTTTGCTCTATCTGAATAGTTTGGTTGTAATAGGGATCGAAAGGTGCTGGGAGGATGTACATACATCCATTTAGCGGTATAGCATCGGTGAGGGGAATCCAGATAGTTACACATTTGGGCCTCCCGTCTGCTAACAAAGTATTGCCCAAGTTGTCTCGATGTGGTTGCCATCCTTTGTCTGTATTGCTCGTTTCGATGTACCAAGCCCAGAAATCCGGCAACTGGCAATAGTCTTCACCAATGGCCGCTGATAATATCTGTGACAACTGAGAAAAAGTTTTCCAAAACTCGTCGTAAATGAAAGCAAATGGAAGAGGAAATCCATAATCTCGCAGTTTTTCTATGGCTGTTGCCATGCGAGAAATATCTGCTTTAGGAAAAAATGAATCTATTTGAAAATAGCCCTCATGCTTGAGATTAACAATTAGTTTTGCTAGGCTTTCTTGAGGAATTACAGGTGTGTTTACAAATTGGCAAGTAAAATCTTCACATACCTTGAGCTGTGGATTTAAAGTCTTCCAAAAGTCAGGGTTTTGAGCTTTTTTCAAAAGAGATTTGACACCGATCATTACTTTTAGCTAAAATTAATTTTGAGTTAACAGTGTACACAATATTAGTTACTTATCCTGCCAGCTACACTATCATTTTGACTGCGAATCAGGATAGAATATATTGTTGGGTCAGGTTAAGTCGGGAAATATCTCCTGTGGAAACTCCCCCGTGAAGTAAAGCTTACCCAAATTTAGGATAAATCCTATCAACACCTTTTCCCTCGTCGTGCTACCGACTTGATCTAATTTGCCCACAACCCATCCACCAAGAGCCACTGCTTGCAATAATATTCAAGTTTAAACTTTCCTAGCTATAAGCAATTGTACAGAATTCGATGTAATTTTACTGATGTAAGCCCTAAACCCGATCGCCCCCTCCCCCAACTATGAACAGTAACACCGGATTTATCCTCAAAGTAGTCTTAATCTCCGCTGCCCTTTCCCTTGCCATCAAATACGGCGGGCCCATCTTATCCATACCCTCTAGCAATGCGATCGCGCTGATCGCTGTATTAACCCCCAGTATCATCCTAGCCACACTGCTAAGCTGGAAAGCTCTCAGCCCACTTAAATCAAGCTGAACCTGGAAAATGCGATCGCCCCGATCTAGTAATTAATTGCTCTAATTTTAAGTGATTTTCCATAACTTATTCAGCAAACCCGAACTAGAGCCTCCGCAACCCCGATTCCGTCTGATTCCTATCGGCCTAGAATCCTATACAAAATTAGCCGGATCTTGATCTCGCCGATGCTTGAACGGAATCGGAGCACCTTGACCATCACCCACCAAAGCCGCCGTTTCCTCCAAGGCTTCTCTCAATCGCTTGGCTGCGTAAATCGACATATCGCGGGGCACACTCACGCGATCGCGCAAATAGCGCAAAGCCGCATCTGAACCAGCAGGCGGCTTACAAACTTCCCCTGTCATCATCAAAGTTAAAGCACAGCGCAAAGCTTCATCAAATAAATTGTCGTCAGCAGGGTTGACGCGAATGATGTTGCGGTGGTGCTTAATGACGCGATGGAGTGCTTCAGCGCGGGCAGTTTCCGGTTCTGGGTACATCGCATCCGGGAGTCCAGCCCAAGGCCCATTATCCACGCGGGCTTTGTTGAGCAGCATTTGCGGTTCGCCGTTTTCAAAACAGCCGCCCATTTGAGGGGGTAAATCGTGGACGTGGGTGTGGAAGTCGCTTTGAGTGCCGCGATAGGTGGGGCGGCTTTCCATCGCAGCAAACCACTCCGCAAAGCGGGGGTTTTCTTCGCGCATTGAGTAGCCTTTGTAGTAGTAAAGGCTGGCATTCATCCGTTCGACGTAGGGCGTAAAGATGACATCAGCCGTCCCAAATTCTTCGAGGAAATAAGGCCCAGGAGTGCTAGCCAGGGCTGCTTCCACTTGGGCGACGACATTAATAAATTGGTTGCGGTTGTGCTGTTCTACTCTAGCTGAACTGGCGGGGTAGCACAGCCAAGAACACCAAGCTCTAAACAGCAGTCGCTCTAACCGCCGCAGGGGCATGACTGCGGGGTTTTCCATGCCCAAACCCAAGGGGCCATAGACTCGTTCGAGGGCGATTAAAATGTCATCGCTTTCGGTGATGATGCGGCCGTCTAGTTCGATCGCGGGTAGCATTCCCGATGGCACTTTGCGCTTGTACCAACTTTCTTTTTCCCCATAGCAGAACATTGTCACTTTCTCAATACGATAGGGGATTTGTTTTTCTTCCAACCACAACCAGATTTTTTGGCAATAGGGACACCAAGCGTGGTTGTCACGGTAGAGGGTAACTCGCACATCTGATTCGGTTTGTCCGAACAGGCGCAACCGAGATTGAGCGTTAGTTGGCCCGTTGATGCGATCGATTTGAAAGTCTGTGAGTGACTCTAGTTGAGTCCAGCTTAGGGGGGTGGCGATCGTCGCGGTGGATTTCATGGGTCAATTAATGCTGATGATGCTTCCCCAAAATATAGACCAATATGGAACCCCTTTGGGATCTTTTTCAACAAAGCGATCGATGTTGAGGCGATCGCACGCGCAGGGTGACAACGGCGCTACAACCCTTAGCAGTAAATGGTTTAGCATCGCACACACCTTACTCAAGATAGTAGCAACGATCGCAGGTTTATTGACAATTCAGATGTAACGTAGGCATAGCCAGCCGCAGGCATCGCCTAACCCCGATCCTCTCTTGTAGAAAGTCTAAAAAGTAGCGAAACAGTTGATATCTTCTGGCTAAAATTTTATCTATTAAGCCTCTGGCTATTTCGGGCTTCTTTTTAAATTCTGAGTCGGCTTGAGTACCAAATTAGTCATTTTATAGGAAGCGATCGCATCATAATCCCCTGCTTTTCCACAATTACAACTGATAGCAGAACAAGTTTTTGCAATCGGGGCTTAATCTAAATTCATTATCGCCTATTTGCTATATATTAGATACATCTGGACAGTAATAGTTAGGAGCTAGCGTCATTATTAATTCCAGATCGGCAAGAAACGCCTCCCTAGCAGTCGGATTTTCTATCTTCTGAGCTTGGGTAATAGCCTTCAACTTCCCTTCTTCGAGGGAAATTCCAGCTTTTGCATCTGCACAAACTTTTTTCGCGATCGCAATCTTACTTCCCGGAGAACTTTTTGCTCCTTGCAGCAAATAATCAGTCGTTGCTGGAGAGTATCGCTTAGCCAAACGCTTGTACTGTTCAATAAATTTTTGATCGTTTCCCGTTACATTTGCCTCACCCTGAGACTCACCCAGACCCTTACACAAATCATTTAAGTAAACAACTTCCCCAGACAAGTTAACCATAAAGCACCCTTCATACTCCTGAGCATTTGCAGGAGTGTAGCTGTAAGGCAGAACTTGAAGGAGAGCAACTCCGATGGCAGCAGCAAAATGACGAAAGTGGTTTAGCATATAATTAAAAAAATCACAACATCTCTGTATACAAATTCACCAATTTTAACTTGTACTAGCTTTAAAAAATAGTGGCTTGAAGAGTTTATCATAAATTTAAAATGGATTTATCCATATTAAGGATATAAATAAAAATTAATAGTTTGTTACCGTAGCTTTCAGACTGCTGTGTTAAACTAGCCGTCAAACTTTGATTTAATTGCATCCAAAACTCTAATAACAATCATGTAAGGTACTGACTATGAAACTAAAAAATACAGTGCGGCGATCGCTACTTATTCTTGAAGTAGCTCTACTCGCCATGCTAACTCCAGGAATTATCGGAGCATCAGACCATGACGACGGCGAAGTAGATACCAAAGGTCGCGCTGTAAATTTAACTGACGTTTATGTATTTCGCGAAAAAGACCAGAATCCGAGCGCCGCTGACGGAGATCTAGTCTTAGTTATGAATTCTAACCCCCGGTCTTTAGCCCGCTATCAATACTATTTCAGTCCCAACGCCCTTTATCAATTTCATGTCACCCAAGTGGGAGATGTGAATGCCACACCCACAGGTCAAGGAGATGTCATTCTGCGGTTTGCCTTTACCCCCCCAAACGAGAGAGGTCTTCAGGCCGTAACAATTACTGCGATTCGGAACGGCGCAACCACAACCGCTACCACAACTATTAATGGCGGCCCAATCGTGACAACGCCATTGAACAATAACACGATCGCAAATACAGTCTCTTTAGGCGGCTCTAACCTCACAGTATTTGCTGGTTTGCGCGAAGACCCATTTTTCTTTGATGTCGAGCAATTCTTCCGAGTTCGCGCGGGGGCTTTAGGCGGCGGGCCAAAAGTAGGTTTCCGCGAACCAAATCAAGCGGTTGACTTTACTAAAGGCTACAACGTCAATACCATCGCCGTCCGAGTTCCCAAAGCATTCTTGCAGGGAGGAACCGCAGCCAATACTTTTGATGTTTGGACAACAATTTCAGTTAAAGATGCTGTTGGTAATTTTAAACAGTTTGAGCGTTTAGCGCGACCAGCAATTAACGAAGGCTTAATTCTTACTCCAGCTTTTCTGGCAGCCTTTAATAGCATTCCCCCCAGATTAGATTTTAGCGATGCAGCCGCCCCAGTCCGCCAAGAAGCACTCGCGACGATCAGAGCAGTTGGTCAACTCGGCGGTGGAGTTGTCGATCCAAATGCCATTGCTAAAGCCTTTTTGCCAGACGTGATGCGGATTGACACAACCAAGCCAAGTGGCTACGCTAGCGCTACTAATGCTCAAGGCAGCTTGATTGGTGGTCGGAAACTCACAGACGATGTAATTGATATTACGCTTTCAGCTCTAGTTGGTGCTCCTACAAGTGATAACGTTTCTTATGAGGGAACGCCTGGAAATCCTGCTCAGGGACACCATCCTTTAGAGTCTAATTTCCCTTATTTGGCTCAACCAAATTAGTTAGATCAAATCTGTCTAAACTGATATCTTGCACCGTTATTAAGAACAGGCAAGATGCCTGTTCTACAAAGAATGAATTTTTTTTGGGTGTGGATGTGTAATATCAAATCCGGTAGCATCGGAATTATTCTTCTTTTTTCTCTTTCTCTGTGTTCTTTGTGCCTTTGCGGTTTTTTAATTTCAATCTAGTTAGAAATGAGAACTTGTTCAATTCGTTTCTATTAATAATATAAAAAGGAACGAACCGCAAAGGCGCAGAGGGCGCAGAGGGAAGAGGAAGAGGGTAGAATCTGGGTGTTTAAGGTAGAGATGATATTATTCTGATGCAGCCGGAATTGAGATAACAGGTAAGATGCCTGTTATGCAAATAGTCAATTTCTTTGTGGGGTGGTCATCCTGTTCGCCTGTTAAAGGTTTATTACTAATGAAAATAAGCAAAGGGCAACATATAAATGACATTTTATGGTGGTTGCTGCTAATTGGGCTGCCGATTGTCACTATTGGTGCAGCTAGCTTGCCGCCGAACTTGCGTTTTTGGCAGGGGAGTTTGTCCCACCAGATGCCAACCGGACTCGATCCGGCTTACCGCTATCACTTTCCCGAAACCTTAAAGGGTGATCTGAGTCCGAAACAGGCTTTACAACAAGAGATTGCTTTTTATCAAAAAAAGATCGGTCTTTCGCCTCAGAGTAGTTTGGATCGTTCTTCGCTGGCTGTGGCTTATTTAAAAATGGCTCGTGCTACTGGTGCTGGTAGTTGGTATTTAATGGCAGAACAAGCGGCTGAGCGATCGCTAGCTGAGTTGCCATTTAACAATAATACTGCTGTCATCGTACTAGCTCGTGTGGCTGAAGCCAGACACGATTTTACTACAGCGTTACGCTTGGCAGGAGAGGCGAACGGGGAAGATGCGATCGCGATTAAAGTGACATCAAATTTAGCTCTAGGCAAAGTAGACGAAGCCAATAAAGCTGCTGAAGCTCTGGTTAACCACATTCCGACTTTAGGCTCTTTAACCTTACGAGCCCTAGTGCGGGAAGCCCAAGGCAGAGATGCAGAAGCAATCCAAGATTATCAGAAAGCTTTAGCTGCTGAGGAACCTGGAGAAGTTGGCAGTTCTGCTAAAACTCGCACCTATTTAGGTAGATTCTACGCTCGCCGAGGGCAATTAACTCAGGCTTTAGCTCTCTACCAGGAAGCTCTGCGGCTAGTACCTCGATATCCCTTAGCTTTGGTAAATTTGGCTGAGTTGGAGACTAGGCAAAAACAGTATGGGGCGGCGGAAGATAGTTACAGCCAAGTTAGCGTTTATGCCCAAGGAGCAGCTACCGTGTTCGATCATATCGTCGATCGCGGCAAGGCAAGGCTCAGGAATTTACAAGGGGATGCTCAAGGGGCAAAGGAATGGCTGGACAAAGCCGAGGCGCTGTTACGCCAGCAAACTGCTGTGGGAAATGTGAATGGCGGTTTTGGGCATCGCCGGGAACTAGCCCGCTTACTGCTGGAGAGAGGGCGCACAGAAGATGTAATTGAAGCTTTAGCTTTAATGCAGGCGGAGGTGAAGATTCGGCGCGATTCCCAAACGCTGGATACTTTAGCTTGGGCGCTATCTAAATCTGGTCGCTGGTCTGAAGCTCGCGAAGTTATGGCAGAGGCGCTGCGCTGGGGTATCCGGGATGCTGGAATGTTCTATCGAGCAGGTGCGATCGCGAAGGCACTAGGAAATCACACCCAATCGGAGGCTTATGTTAAACAAGCTAGGGAAATCGATCCGACCCTTGACGAACAGGCACAGCAGGCTTTGGGGCTCGGCTTAGAATTTTCATACTGAGGAAAACATCAATGAAGCTAAAAGTGGTAGCGGATTGGTTGCGGGTGATTGCAGGCGAATTTTATTCTCAGCGTCGTTTTCTTTCTCGCCTAATGTTTTCGCTGATAGCAACGCTGTGGCTGTGGGTGGCTACGGCAACTCCTAGCTACTCTCATTGGGCTGATTTGGCGGCGGCGGAGATTGTGGTAAATCAGGGGTCAGCTCAAGTAACGCTGACTTTTCCAACTGGGTTGGTGGCTTTTGCGGATGATAATCGGGATGGTCAGCTACAAGCTGCGGAAGTCCGCACCCATAAAGCCGAACTTGAGAAGTTTTTGAGCGATCGCATCCATCTTACCAATAACACTAACTTAAAGGGCAGTCTCGCTGTTAAACCCTTAGAAGCGATCGGCAAAGCATCGGGATTGAACCTACAGCCTAGTAGCCACAGCACTTTAATTTTGGATTACACCTGGCCGCAACCTGGGGATGAGTTGCAAATCCACTACAATCTGTTTTTGCCAGGAGTACCAACCGCCAGTTGTCAAGCTACGATTTTGCAAGGCGGTCAGGTGACAAGCTTCGTTTTCACGCCCCAAAATAGGGAGTTTTCCGTTGGGGAAAATTTCCGGTTTTGGGGCTGGAAGTGGCTGTTAGCGATCGCGGGTGCTGTTGTCTGGGGAGCCATGCACGCTTTATCCCCTGGACATGGGAAAACCATAGTTGGTGCTTATCTAGTGGGTTCGCGGGCCACTCCTCAACACGCTCTATTTCTAGCACTGACAACAACTATTACTCACACATTAGGCGTATTTGCTCTAGGTTTGGCGACTGTTTTTGCTGCTAAATGGGTCTCTCCAGAGGGTTTATATCCTTGGCTGAGCTTGATATCAGGTTTATTAGTGATGGGGATTGGTTTGAATTTGGCAAGCGATCGCCTGCGCGATCTCCTTCCCAAAAGTCGGCCCACTGTCGATTTATTAAGTAGAGGGACTTGGGAGAGAGAATACACCACAGTTCCAGCGCACTCCCACAGTCACGGACATCACCACAACCACTCTCACAACCATTCCCACCTACCGCCCGGAGTCGATGGCCCAGTTACTTGGCAAAGCCTAATTGCACTAGGTATTTCCGGCGGGATTCTCCCCTGTCCCTCAGCTTTGGTGATGCTGCTAAGCGCTACGGCCCTTGGTCAGGCTGGCTTTGGACTGATGCTGGTATTAGCCTTTAGTTTGGGATTGGCAGGAGTGCTAACTGCGATCGGGTTAATCCTCGTTTATGCACGATGGATATTTGAGCAAAGGCAAATTTTCAAGTACAGCCAGGAAAGAATAGGGATATTAAAAGCGTTACCTGCTGTCAGTGCTTTGTGCGTGATGCTACTAGGTCTGGGCCTCACAGGACAAGCAGTGATAACGATTTTAGACTATTAAAAAACCCAATTTTTCTAATTTAATTTAAAAGGGCAGTAATTAACGGGACTGAAACAAAAAAACGAACTTAAAGAGGTGAAATGAGCAACCGATGATGTTGGTGAAGTCAAAAGTATACAGAAATTCTGGATAGTTTCAACCTCAGATTAGGACAGCTATTAGCTATTAGAAATTTTCACATTCTTCACCAATCGATCTTCCAACAACAGCGAAGCATCGACATTTCCCGGTAACAACTTCTTCTCTAACATCACCTCTGATAGACGTTTAATTGCATTCAACAAAGAAGAATCTGTTTTACCTAATAACTTTTGATTTTCCTGTAAATCAGGACTGCGAAGCCCCTTTAATGATGCCAAAAATTGATTAGGAGTAACCTT
>DATGYA010000598.1:0-23771 GCA_035298405.1 Kamptonema sp.
AAATTGATGTGCAAATTGAGTATATTAATACTTGGCGGATGACGGCTAAGACTGTGGAAGAGGAAGAGGATGATGATGAAATTCCTTTTTAAATAATTTTAAGTAAAAAAATATCACGTTTCCTCTCATTTTTTCTCTAAGTCTAAAGAGAGTATAAATCACTTGTCACCGGAGAATATAGAGTTGACAAATAAAAATATTACAAGATGACATATTATGTATTATAATTATACTCTATGGTAGTTAACATATAGGGAATGGTTGGTTATGCTGACAAAATTACAAACAGAGAAATTTACACAATTATTTAATCTTTATGATGCTGATGAGAATGGACTAATTAATTTCGCAGACTTTGAAAAGCTTGTTGAAAGAATAGTAGAAATTAGGGGTTATGAACCCAATTCGTCAAAAATTAACGAGATATTACACAAGGTTACTTATTACTGGCTTCGCCTTCAAAGTGAGGCGGATAAAAATCGCGATCAGAATGTGAGTTTAGATGAGTGGCTTAACTATTATGAAGTTGTTCTGAATGATGATGAGCGATATGAACAAGAAATTGGTTCGCTTGTAAATATAATTTTTGATGTATTTGATACCGACAAAGATGGGGCTATAAATAGCGATGAATGGATAGATTTTCTGGCAATTTACAAAAAAAATCGTATTGATGCAGAGAAAGCTTTTGCCAAGATTGACAATAACAAAAATGGAGTTCTTTCTAGAGCAGAATTTCTAAAAGCGGTATATAATTTTCATCATAGCGACGAACCAGAAGTTTTAGGAAATTTGTTATCTTTGTAATAGTTTAGAAATTTGATTTTACAATGCTGGCATTGTTGCGATCGCGACTAACCTTGTTCTTCCAAATACTCTGCAACTGCTTGCAAATCTTCCAATCCTCGGTTCAAGCGGTTAAGCATAGCTTCCCCAATCTCATTATCAAAATTGAGTTTAGGATTTTGCAACGCTAACTCGTGAATTGCCTCTAGCCATAGTGAAAGCGGTACATGACGAACAGCTTCGCGTAATCCCATATTTGCCAATACTGCAAGATAAAAACCTGTGAAATCTTGCCCTCCATAGTTATAGAAACCCTGCCATAGTTCTAGTTTTTCGGGTGTATAGACTTCGTATTGGTCGGAGGTAATCGGTGTGCGATCGAGTTGGGGTTGTGGCAATGGTGGTGTATCCATAATATCTTTAGTGTTGTTATCTTCCTGAATCATGCCTAATACCAATAACCTGGATAACCAATCTACTCCCACCACTTTACGGTCTACCCGCCATGAAAAAGCAAAAGGTTTAACCGTGCCTCCAAACCGAACACCACCTGCCACAGCAGAAGAGGGAACAGTAGCCAGATTCGATGGTGGTCACGAAAACATTGTAACATTTAATCACCAACAGAAAAAATCTAACTAAAACAAGACTTACACGCGGGGCAAAAACCGGGTTTCTGCCTCAATATCTCTTGGAGAAATCGAAGATTTTTCGGAGAAACCCGGTTTTTTTGCGTTAACCGATATTTAACCAAGGTGGGCAAAATGCCCACCCTAATTTCTACTTCCCTACCGTGAAATACTCATTCTTAGCATACACGCTAATAATGCAATCTCCCACTTCAAAAAACATCCCCTCTTGCTCATCTTTAGAGAATTGTAAATTCCCATACTTAGCACCAATTTCATCAGCAGTCGCAGCCTTAGCCTCCATTTCATCGGGGATAAGACCAGTCGAACCGATGTAGAAAACCAACGGAGAAACCTTCTCGCTATACACCTTTTCAGCATAAGCTTCCAGTCGTTCATTCGCACTAGCTAAAGCCGCTACAAACTCCTCTCGCTTGACATCTTTTCCCTTCCATTTTGCTTGCAAAAGTCGCAGCAAACTATCAGCACCAACTTTTGATAAAATAGCAGCAACAACTCCGTTATTTTCTAACCCCAGAAACTCATCAAAAATCAGCTTCATCAAGTCGTCAACTTTGGTGATTTTAGTACGTGATGAAAGTGTTTTATGTCCGAAAATCACAGACCGATCCAAGATAGCATCAAAGGTTGGTTTATCCAACTTTTCCCCAGTATCCTTATCGTACACTTCATAGAGGCGATCTAGGAACTTATTCGCCGAGTGAAATTTGCCGAAGTTGAGGATATCTTTGCTACCAATGTCGATTTTGAAACTAACTCGCGAATCTACTGAACCGTTCGCGATCGCGTCCTTCAAATCCGTGTATTCTGTAGTCGTCGGAAAGTTGATATACAGGCTTTTCGACAGATAATGCTGTTTCAATTCCTCCAATTGTTCCGCCGTATAAGTTTCTGATTCCGCCTTCAAATGAGCAGATAAAATGCTGGAAATCACCTTGATTTCCGCCAGTTCTGCAAACACCCCATCCAAACTACTGTAACGTCCATCAAAAGGTACTAGCGGTAAACTATCTAACTTAATATCGTACTCGGAACGGAAGTCAAATTCCTCAGCAGGCAAACCATCTTTTTCAATTACACCGCGTCCTTTCAGTAAATCAAATACAGCTTTGCTGCTAATTTTAATGCGGAGTAACTTAATATTAACTTCCCCATCACTAACAATCGTATAATTGTTGAAAGTATTGAGATCGTTAACTAAAATTCCAGCTACTTCCTCAATCTGAGTGCCATCGTCAACTTTTACCAGCTTAACTTTTCTGGTAATCAACATATTAATTGTCGCCGTATTTTGATTGATGGCAAATGAACCCATCTGTACGTATTCGCCGCCATCTAAAAATTCAGTTGTCAGCCAAGGTTTGAGGAGGTTGCCATTTTCGTCTCGCTTCCCTTCAACTCGTTTTAAACCTTTGCGCTGATAGTTTTCTTGCAAGTGTTTGAGGTTGATGATAATGCTGTTTTTGTGTTCCTCAAATATTTTGATTAACTCCAAAACAGAAATTTTATCGCTGACTTTGACGCGATCGCCAATTGTGTGAGTTTTTAACACATCCGGCTCAAAAATAGCTTGTTCTAAATCTTCCGTAAAATCAGCTATTTGTGAATTTGTCAAAGCCTTGGCGTGTCTTTCTGTCAAAGTAGCATCAAAGGTACTCGCTAGTGCATACTTGGCAGTATTCAAATTGCCATCAGCAAGGTTAGCCTTAGCAAAAGCAAATACAGAATCATCAGTTTGAGCAACAGGAACGTCTTGTTGATCATACTCCTCTTTGCTGACTTTCTGATATTTGTAAAACAGTCCCCGATCGTCTTCCTTGAGTCCGCAAATTTTTAGAGTCGTTGATGAACCGTTGACCTTTTTCGCACTTTTAGAAACAAAAACCTGGTAATCATACTCATTAATTAACGGTTCTTCCAGCGGTGGTGCAACGGAACTACCTAACAGTTTTCCTGTATCGTAAAGAGCATTATAAATCATTTTGACTTCGCCTGCTCGGATGCAATTACCTGACAATGTGTTGGCAATTTTGGAGAGCAATTTAAAGTCAGCGCTGGAATAGGAAATGGTATTGGCAAACACATCCATGCCTTTCAATTCTTCGCAAATTCTTTCTAAGGCTGCGGCTTCAGAATTGGGACTGGGGTCATTTGCATAGCCATCTGTATGTAAATTAATGGCAGTCAGTTCACCTGCTTTAATCAAAGACTTAGCCAGTTTCATCGACTGGGACATTCCAGTATATGAGCCTGTCTGTATTTTCTTGATTTCCTGAATGTAAGGTGAGTTAATCTGCATTACTTCTTGAATCGGAATGCGTTGGAAATGACAAGTTACATCCCCATGAGACGCATAGGAAATCAAGCTCACAATTAGCTGGTAATTGTTGTATTCATCCAATGTCAAAAGCTTAATTAGAGTTTCTTTCAGCGGTTCTAAGTCATAGTACATAGAGCCAGAACGATCGATGATGATGATATTATGAGCCACTGATTTTTCAGGGATATCACCCGGCTTTCGTTCTAGATTAATGCTGTCTACTAAATAGAATGCCTTTTCGTTGCCGGCAAAATTGTAGAGGGTAAATTTGGTACGAGTATTGGAGGCTGCTTGGCTGCTGGAACTTTGAGGCTTGACCTGGGAGGGTTGTTTTGTTTGGCGTGCCATGTGTGTAGCCTATAGTTGATGTATTCATCAACACTATATTTACACAGGCTATTGCTGATGTCAAGGTTTTTAGGGAAATTTTTTTACGGCGTTGAATTAAGTATTAATGCTTAGCTGCTGGTTTGGGCGCGATCGCACTCTGCAATTAGTAGAGTGTACGTTGCCACCCCGATCGGTGAAAATATTGCATACCATATTAATTCTGTACTTAATTTGTTCATTGAGAAGGCAATCAAAGACCTAAAACTTCTTGTGCTTTTTCCAACACTTCATCAGGGTCAAAAGGCTTAGTCAAGTACAAATCTGCACCCATATCTTCTGCTTTTTTCTTGTCAAACTCTTGACCTTTTGCTGTCAGCATAATAATATAAACATCTTTCAGTTCTAGGACATTTTTGACTTGATTGCAGACCTCAAATCCACTCATTTTTGGCATCATCACATCTAGAAAAACTAGGTGAGGTTTTTCTAGCTCGATTGTTGCTAATCCCATCTCTCCATCCTCCGCAGTTAGCAACTCTACTCCCTCATCTTCTAGTTCCTCTAAAGTTTGCTCCAACAGCATTCTGATATGAGGTTCATCGTCCACAATTAGAATTTTTTTAGTCATTTTTATTGCTGGCTAAGGGTAATTATTAGTGGTTAATGGTTAGTAGTTATTAGCTGTTGTTGATTCTTGTCTTTTCTACTAATAATTAACTCAAACAACTCACTCGGAACAGCTAACAAATAACCACTAACCACTAACCACTAACCATTTCCCTAATATATTACCTCAAAAACGTCCACACTTTTGCGTTTGCCTTTAACGGTGACGTTGCCAACTTCCCGATAGGTGAAAAAGTCCTTCGTCGCTTCATATACGCTGCTGCTGACAAGGATCTGTCCCCCTTGAGCGATGCCTTGCAGCCGCGATGCCAAATTAACCTCATCACCGATCGCAGTATAGTCAAGGTGTTGTGGCGAGCCAATGTTACCGATGACAACCTCTCCCGAACTAATACCAATACCCGTGAGAAAATTTTCTTTAATCCAGGCAACAGGAATAGTTCTCAGCCGCAATTGCATTCCAATTGCCGCCGCGATCGCCTGCTTCTCATTATCTATAAGCTTGGCAGGTGCCCCAAACATTGCCACAATCATATCCCCAACAAACTTATTTACAGTCCCTTCATGGCTAAAAATCACATCTACCATGTGGGTAAAATACTCGTTCAAATATCCCACAATCATTTCAGGAGGTAACTCCTCGCATTTAGTAGTAAAACTTCTAATATCTGAAAATAAAATAGCAATATTTTTCTTAGTAGGAGCCAAAGAAATATCACCTTCTTTTGCTGTAATGATCGCATTTACCAGTTGCGGCGGAATGTAGCGTTCCAGTTGACTTTTAATCCGCTCTTCTTGTAGCTTATTTTGATGAAGCATAGCATTTTCAATCGCCGCTGCCGCTATCGAAGCGAGACTCGTTGCAAACTTCAAATCTTGAGCTTTGTAATTTATAGATTCTTCATTGCTAATATTAATTACGCCGATGCAACCATTCTGAGTTTTGAGGGGAGCGCATATCAAACAAGTAATAGAATTTTCCCCAGAAACAAATCGAGGATCGCTCAAAACATTATTAACTATTTCAGCTTTATTATTTAAAAATACATTGCCCGCGATCCCAATCCCAGGAGCAAGAGGGGTTTTAGTTTCGCACTCTCTGCCATCAGCAACAGCGATCTCCAGTTTTTGGCTTTGAGGATCTAGTAACATGACAGAAACATTTGTAGCCTGAATTAGTTTTTTAGCTTCAAGAATTACTAATTTAGCGATTTCTAGGACATCTAAACAAGCTGTCAACTTTTCAGAAAGAGCGTAAAAAAGATTAATTTCTCGATATTTATCCAAGACTTCTTTTGCTAAAGTCTTTTTTTCCAATTCTTGAGCTGCTAAATAGGTTAGTACAGAAGCGATCGCAGCAGCTTTTGGCTCTCCCATAACCCATCCAATCACCTCTCCATCCACTTCTACAGGATATTGAGATTGACTCTGACTAGAGTCACCCATTAATAATTTACCATCAACAGTCTGAATGCTGATTCGCGTATCGATCACACTGAGAAGAGTATGAATGAGATACAATGCTTCTTTTTGAGAAACCAGGCGTTTAAGACTAATTTGGCTCATTTGTTTTAAAATCTATCTGTATAGTATCTCCTTTGTTTTCTCCTAACATCAGGAAGAAAGTATTTTCTAAATCTTTTTCAAATCGCAGGGCTTGCAAAATCTCGGATTTCTGCCAAACATCAGCATCAGCAATTATTAAATCTGGTTTCACTGCCATTGCCTTTTTCCTGAATTCTTCGCCTGTGAGAGCTTCTGTCACGCTGTACCCTCTAGCTTTCAGTACCTCTGCCAAAGTTCTAACTTCTGACACATTTTCATCCACAATCAAAACTTTCTTTTTGGAAGAGCCTTGAGATAGCAACCAGCCGATTTCTTGAAGCATTGGTTCGGAGTCGCTTGACTTAATAAAATAGCGATCTACACCAATACGATAGCCTCTTTCTTTATCTTCTACTCCCGAATTAATTACAATTGGAATACCCATAGTGATTGGATCGTTTCTAAGAATTGCTGCTACATCAAAACCATTCATTTCTGGCATCATCACATCTAGAATAATCAAGTCCGGGAGTTCTCGTTTTGCTGTAACTATGGCATTTTTGCCATCTTGAGCTTCTTTGACAGCGTAACCTTCAGCCTCCAATTGTTGTTTTAATAGTTTACGAATGTTGTCATCATCATCAACGACTAGAATAGTTTTCTGCTGTTTCTCACCAAGTGTATCGTTGGAAACATGATCTCTTAACTGCTTGAGAAAAGTATTCATGTCCAATTTCTTAATCCCTGTTTCTATTGTTTCTGCTGCTGTTAATGGCAGTGTGAATGAGAATTTACTACCCTTACCTAATTCACTTTCTACCCAAATTTTACCGCCGTGATGTTCGACAATTTGTTTGCAAATTGGCAGTCCTAAACCTGTACCTTTTGGTTTATCTGTCAAAGTATCTCCCACTTGCTTGAATTTTTCAAATACTTTTGGTTGGTCAGACTCCGCAATTCCCATACCTGTATCAATAACACTAATCTTAATTTCATTAGCTATCTTACTAGCTTTACAAGTGACAGAGCCTTTGTCAGTAAACTTGATAGAATTAGAAATTAAATTAATCATAACTTGAATTAATTTGTCCTTATCTCCCATAAACTCAGGTAGCTCTTCATCTATTTCTTTAATAGGTTCTAGCCCTTTATTTTCAAATAAAGCAGAAGTTGCAGCAATTGCCCTATCAATCAAATCATCAACCCTCATCGGTTCCATCTTCCAATCTATCTTACCAGCCTCCATTTTGGCAACATCTAAAAGGTCGTTGATCAAATCGGTCAACCGTTTACCTTCAGTAATAATAATCTGAAGATTATCTCCAACTTGTTTCACAGCTCGTTGTACTTTTTTATCCTCTGTCACTACGATGGGGAAGACATTTTCCTCTAATTTTTTCTGGATAAGTTTGGCAAAACCAAGGACAGAAGTGAGTGGGGTTCGCAGTTCGTGAGAAACAGTAGAAATAAAATCAGTCTTCATCTGATCTACTTCTTTTTCCGCAGTGATATCTCGTAGTAGAATGACGGAACCGATATAAGTAGGAGCTTGACCATCTGATTCAGATTTTTTAAGAATGGCAACTCCTGAACCCTTAGCAAATCTGCCACCTGGCATTGCTAATTCTACAGTAGAAATTTCGTGAGGAGGTCGCTTAGTATTATCTATCAATTCTGATACTTGACTTCCGAACACTTCCTCAGTAAATTTACCTGTTAAATCGATGTTTTCCAGAGCGAACATATTGGTAAGAGCCGGATTAAATCTAGTGATTCTACCATTAACATTTGTTACTAATAAGCCGTCGGCAATTGTGTCAATAATTGAGGCGAGATAGGAGAGAGTATCTTGAAGTTCTGCGGTAGCTGCTGTCACCCGCTGTTCAAGAGTTTGGCTATAATTTGAAAGCTCCTGATTTGAGCTTTTTACTTGTTCAATCATCTGATTAAAAGCTTGTGCTAAAATCCCAATCTCATCTTCGGTGAGCACGGGTGCAGAAGAGTTCAAGTTACCATCTGCCACCTCCCTTGCAGTTTCAGCAATCGCCAGAATTGGCTGAGTAATTCGACGGGACATCAGATAAACTGCTACTAATAAAATACCAGCAGAACTTAACCCGATTAATAAAATATCCCTGGATAATCTATTTGCAGGTTCAAAAGCTTCTGCTTGGCTCATTTCTGCTAATAATGCAAGGTTTTGATTAGTCAGCCAACGATAGCTACCAATGACAGGGACACCATTATAATTTATGTAAATACCTTGACCGCTATTTTTCGCGATCGCAGCATCAATTCCTACACTTTGAATCCCTTGTGCAAATTGAGGTTTATTTCCATCTACTGAAATAAACACATTTTTATTACCACTTTTTCCTACCAAATATGTTTCACCACTTTTACCCAATCCCGTCTTTTCTCGGATCAAATCATCTACACCTTTGAGATCCAAATTGACCGCGATCGCACCCATCTTGACACCTTTTTCATCTAAAATAGGAGTAGCAAAAGTGATAGCAGATTTTCCATTGGATGTGTAAAAATTTGGAACAACTGCATTAAAACCTTCGCGAGTAAAATAAGTGGTTGGATCTCCTAAAGGTCTAAATTTACCTTTAATATTCGTATTTTCTCCATAAACAAATATTACAAATCCCCCATTTGTGGTAATGAGAACACTTTGTAAACTGGGTTTAACGGCAATTATATCTGAGAAATATTTCGTCAGGCGTTCGACAGCTATTTTATACCCTGGATCTGAGCTATCTACAGTTAGTATGACAGCTATTTGTTGCTGTATTTCCGGCAACTGGCTCATTAAAAGCACATCTTTGCGTTGAGTTTCAACCCATTGGTTAAGTTGAAATTCCTTCAGCGAAGTCGCTACCGTTAGACGATCTTGAACAGATTGTTGTAGAGAATCTTTAGCGCGAGTATAAGCAGCCAAAGCCACAATACTCACCGTCACCACTGACAAGAGCGAAAAATAACTAACAAGTTGATTCAGTAGACTGCTTTTCCAGAACTTCATTGCTTACCTCTTAATGAATAATGTTAATAGTTAACTGTTAACCTTCTAACTCTAACTTCATTTCCATTGATCGAAAATCTGTTCAATATTTACTATTGCTTCGTCCGCAGCTTTCTCAGGTGATAGTCCCTCCTTAACAATACTCAGAATAGTCTTAGACCAAATATTCTTAGCAAGCACCTCACTGTAAGCAGGATTAAATACTTCATAGCCAGGGCGTGTTAATCCGTTCAGTTGCTTAATTGCTACAGGTATGTGCGGATCTTTGGGATTATTCCAATAGGAATCTTGCAAAAGTTTCGGCATTACTGGAATAATTCGACCCTTCCCTCCCTCTTTAAGAAACTGATTTAAGTTTTCGGGTTTCAGCAAATAGGAAAGAAAACTCTTAGCTTCTTCTTTATGTTGAGAAGCTTCAAATATAACTATTTGTTTTACCCCTAATATAGAAGTAAGTTCCCCTCCACCCGGCTTTTCGGGCCACCCTCTCGTCACCATCTTATTAAGATAAAGATCCGTTGAAAGTTTATTGTATTGATTCGGTTCTAACTTCTGAGTTAAAGGAATTGACAGCGTACCATTAGCTGTCATTAGAGATTGGCTTTCCAGAAAACTGACATTATTCCCAGAGTCTTTCCATTCCACCGAACCAGGGGGTACATAGCCATCTTTGTAAAAGTTAGTATACTGTTTTAATGCTTTAATTATCCCCTCGCGGTTTGCGGGTTCTTTCAGTAATAAATTACCATCTTTATCTAAAATCTTTACATTGTATGCTTCCAAAAATTCTTGAAAAATCAAAAAAGTATCAGTACCCAAAGCTGACATGGTTAAACCTAAACCATAAATATCTGACTTACCGTTTTGGCGCAAAATATCCTGAGCTTGTTTCCAAAATTGCCAGAAGTCCTCCCAATTAGTTGGAATTTCTTGCTCGTTCAAACCAGTTTCTTGTAAAATATTTCGCCAGTAGAAAAGATGCGTGGCTTGCTGTCCTATAGGCATTGAATAGTAAGATCGTTGTTTAGATATATGATTCTGAAAATATACAGCTTCTAAAGCCGTAGGATTGTATAAAGATTTAAGAGGATTAATCAGATCGGAGACATCAGCTAATTGATTTTTCCATGCTAAACTAGGAATCAAGTTTGTTTCCGCAGTCGCACTGTAAAGTACATCCGGAGGGTTGCCATCCTTAAGTGCTTTTTGCGTCTCAGCATCAATACTATTGAGTGGTATTAGTCTTAATTCAGCTTTTTTTCCGCTTTCTTTTTCCCATTGACCTATGAGTCTGGCAACTACTTCATTCTCTTCTGGCAAAAAACCTTGTGACCACCAAATTCTGAAACTTTGATTTTGTTGTTGTAGTGAATTTCCGGTGAGATTTTTGGGAGCGTTGTTGCTACAAGTGGCTAACCCAAAAAATAGCAAAAATAGTAATATTAATGTAAATGCTCGCTTACGCATTGTCTTTTTCAACCTCATTCTAGAAAATTTATTTTAATTTTAGACTTGTTAATAGTCATTTTACTTGCGAGCATCCCGGTTTTTCATGCAGAGCAAATCTGACCTCTCTCGCTACCCCCCTCGGCCACGAGGAGAGGGGGATATTTCTTTCTTTCTTTCTTTCTTTTCCTTCCCTTGCAGGGAAGAGTTTGGGGGGGTGAGGTCTTTTTTTAAAATGGGATGCGCCCTTTTAGTTTCTGTCACCAAGAACTTAACATACATTAAGATGGACTGGCTAATTAATCGGCAATAAGACCCAAAGTTAATATTTTTACTGTATTCTTTAATCATGGAATAATATGCTTGAGCTATGGCTTTTTGATACTTAGCTTCAAGTTTTCCTGCCTGAATAAGTTGTGCCTCTGCTTTTGCCAAAATCCTACAAAAACTTTCTACTAACAGCGCTTTATTAGACGTAGAAACCGTCACATTGCCATATTTACGATATATTGAATAACTGCCTGGTTGATAGACAATTTTTGCTCCATTTATGAGTAAAGAAATTAAAAAATCTCGATCTTGTCCGCATTTTAAGGTTTCATCCCATTTAACGCTATTAACAACGGTACTTTTCTTAAAAAGGTAGGCAATTGGAGGTAAACAGCCATAAGCTAATAAAGAGGCTAACACATCTTTACAATTCCCAGAAACTCCTAAAATATTGGCATTTTCCTCGACAATTTTTCCATCGGGTAAATGATATTGATAATTTACATCACCGTAAACAATATCTGCACCTGTTTTCTCTAAAAAATTAACTTGCCTCTCAATTTTCTCAGCCAATAAATAGTCATCCGCATCAAGATATTGAATGTATTCACCCTTGGATAATTCAAACCCTCTATTTCTGGCATAGTTTCCGCCTCTATTTGGCCCAGTTTCCCAAGTTAATCTTCCATTGTAACTTTTGATGATATCTAAGCTTCCATCTGTAGAACCGTCATTAATTACAATAACCTCAATTGGGGTGTATGACTGTTCAAAACAGCTTTCTATGGCTTCTTCTAGCCATTTTTCAGCGTTAAAGCAAGGGATAATAATTGATACAAGCTTTGCCATAATTTCCTGTTGATTTCCGGCTTAAACTTAGGAAAAAAACCATGCTTATTTCAAATAGGGCTTGAATTTTTCAGTAAAATATACCCATTGACTGTTATTTTCCAGACTTAATCTAGCGCCCTCGACTAATGCTGTTGATACCAAAGCATCTCGGAATGTCGGTCGCCGCCCTTCAAAATCACCAGGCGAGTTATTCCCTTCTACAATCGATGCGACATCCTTAAGAAATTGAGTGATGCTTTCAATGCCATACCCTCGATATTCAGTATACTTGTTATCGATACTCATGTAAGGCTGACAGAAGTATGGATTAATATCTTCTATGCCTCCTAAGTCAGTTATAGTCTGAACACCCCGTTTTGTTTGGTCGCTCTCAAACCTCCCTGCGGTACCGATCGCCTCAATTTTTTGTTGAGACATCGCACCATTGCAGTTAGGATCGATCCAATTAGTCAAAATTGTAGACGTAAAACCCTGTGACCATTCAATAAGCACCTGAATCGCATCATATCCGGAAATACCGCGTTGGGAGAGCCATTTTTTTTGTCCGGTAGCAATAATTCGGCAGGGCAAAGCTTGAGTGACAAAATAAATCAGATCGGCGTAATGCACACCTAAATACTGAAAAATATTAGTATCAGCTACCCAGGCAGAAAAAGTTTCGCTCGGAATAATTTTACGCTGACTAAATTCTACATGAAAGTACAGCGGATCGCCAATGGAACCATCCGCGATCGCTTGGCGCAGTTTCAAATTAGCTAGATCCCAGCGTTTATGAAACTCCACGGCCCCATAAACCCCAGCTTTTTCCGCAGCTTGGATCATTTGCTCTGCATCCGCTACAGTTGGTGATAAGGGTTTAACCACCAGTACGTGCTTGCCACTGGCGATCGCAGCCAAAGCCATCTCAGTATGCAAACTATCGGGTGTAGTAATTATTACCGCACCGGGATCTGGCAAGTTCGCGATCGCCTCTCGATAAGCATTGTTATCCGTACAATTCCCGATGGGGTAACGTACACAAGGCATTTCTATCCCCATTAACTCCTGAAGATCATCAAGCTTAGCATTAAAAATACCAAAAGACTCACTCGACTTACTGGCAACCAACACCCGATCGATTATTCCAGCCTGATATTGCTGCATCACCGCTGGTAACACAGTTCCATAACCATTGGTACTGCGACCGCAAACATACATACCAGTACCAATTATCAACAGATTTATCTTTTTCGGCTCAGTGTTCATAGGAGTAGCACCTACCTATAAATTTACTATACAATATGCACTTAATCTTACATCAATATTCAGGAAATGAATAGTTTTCTTAGTATATAGTTTTAGTCGTCCCACTTCTCAATATCTAATCAACAATGTTAAGTTTAGACAATCCCCTAGTCAAACTCTATGCCACTCTTATTGGATGGGTATTGACAGGATTTATACTCGGTCGATATCTACCCAAAGGAGCCTCTGCCAGCTTAGGAAAATTTCTATTTTTCTGCGGCGCACCATTCAGTATTGTTGCCTTTATGCGTCGTGCCAACCTTTCTGGATACCTAATCATTTCTCCCTTAACAGCCTGGACTGCTTTGTTTGTAGGTGCAGGATTAGCTTGGATTTGGATCGATTTAGGAGTTAGCGATGAACGTCTCAAAGCTATTTCTCGCGGTTTAACAAACTCCAAAAATCTTGATAGCATCTCCACACTTGAGGAAGATATTCCCGCCAGAAGAAGTGCTTGGAGTAAACCCACTCAAGGCAGTTTTTTATTCGCAATGATGGTAGGAAATACTGGCTTCTTAGGTTTCCCCATTATTTTATCTCTAGTAGGAGCTGACTACTTTGCCTGGGCATTATTTTATGACTTAAGTATCACTCTCGGCATCCACGTATTCGGAGTAGCCCTAGCCGCTTATTACGGGACTGCACCCAAAATAAAAGGTTGGAAAGGCCCAGTTTTAACAGTATTAAAAAATCCCGCATTATGGGCTTTTGGAATTGGTTTAGTAGTGCGAATTCTGCCGCTACCTCCACAAGCAGACAAGATATTACAAACTGGAGCTTGGACGGTTATCACTTTATTCTTAATTATGATTGGCATACAATTAAGCAAACTCTCTTCGCTTCATAATCTCAAGCAGGGATTGACTTGTCTTGCCATCAAAATGTTATTAACTCCCTTAGTTGTTGGTACTGGCTTAATGTTTTTTGGCATCACTGGCCCCCCCAGACTCTTGTTAGTTCTGCTGATGGGTATGCCGCCAGCTTTTATCACTACTTTGTTTGCCGAGAAATACGGTTTAGACCGAGATTTAGCAGTAACTACTGTAGCAATTGGCTGCGGCGCTGTGCTGTTTACTATACCCATCTGGATGTGGTTATTTGGCTTTTAATATTAAGCTGAATAACTGAAGTTTTGATTTATTAAGGCGGTGCCTGCGGACTTCAGCGTGAGAAGTTTGGCTCGCTCAGTGGAATGCTGGCTACGCCTAAGCGTTTTTTTAATGAGAGTTATGGAGTGCGATCGCTTTGCATTGTGAGCTGATACTTAGTTAGCAATATGCTATTATTAACGTCATACCTATCGCAGTGTAGAGCTTCGACGTTATTCAATATTACCTGCAACTTTGGCAAATCAGCTATCTCAAAGTGCGATCGCACTCGCTAAGTTAAAATATAATAAGTTGTCAGATAGAATAAGTTGTTAGCTCAGATAATATAATTTATTAGATTTAGAAACGAAAAATTATGTCTGTAAACTGGAGAGAACATATTTTAATTCGGTTTATACACCATTATCAAATACTCGAAAATTAGCCATTACAAATTCAGATATTCAGGAGACGCAACCCCCAACTTTTCTGACCACTGACTAAACTCTAAAGCCACTGCGGGTTCAATCGGAATACCTACTTCCCGGCGATTTTTTTCCGATTTATACTCAGGTTCACCAGGAAAAAGAATCGCCTCCCCTTGAGCCTTTACCTCCTCGATCGCCTGAGTCACAACCTGCGAAAGTAACGCACCTCCAGCAAACCTTTGCGGATCGATCGCTATCATCAAAGAACCCAAACAGCGGTTTTTATCCAAATCCTTATACATATTAGTAACATGAGGCCCAAAAGCCATCGCATTCAAAGGGCCGCACAGCATATCAATCATAAATCCCAACGCATATCCCTTATGTTCAGCTATGGGTTTTAGCGCCACCATTTCTGTCAACTCTTCAGTATCTTCTCCCTGTTCATTAACCGCCAATCCTAGCGGAATAGAGCCCCCATCGCGACGGGCATTTACAATTCGATTCCAAGGTACTATACTCGTAGCCATATCCACACATAACGGTCGATCTGCAATCGTTGAAGGAATCGCAATTGAAATCGGATTAGTACCAAAAAAAGCCTTTTTTCCTAAATGCGGAACCACCAAAGCATCTGTATGAGTAAAAGCGATCCCGATCGTTCCCGCTAAGCAAGCTTGGCGTGTATAAAGTCCAATCGCACCGCAATGAGAAGAATTACTAATCCCCACAATTCCTACCCCTGCATTTTGAGCAAGAGCAATCGCTTTTTCCATAGCGAAATGGCACACAAATATCCCTAAACCGTGATTTCCGTCTAATTGACCAGTCGCTGCCCCAGTCTGAGTAAATATTAGTTGAGGACAAGGGTTAAGAGTGCCACCAATAAGACGGTTGAGATAATGGGGAACTCGCGAAACACCATGAGAATCTATTCCCCAGAGACTTGTTTGTACTAGACTAGATGCTACAATTTTCGCTGCACTTTCAGGCATACCCGTTGCCATTAAAACGTGCTTCACCCAAAGAGATAATTGATCGGCCGAGATTGCTAACATTTATTTGATTTCGATCGAACTATGGTTGTACGTCAGTCCTACTTGGTCAAATTTGTGATTTTATCTAACGGGATTGGCAAATTCAGTTAAAACTGGAGATACTCATACCCTTTGTTTTCTTGAGGAGTGGTCTATTCAATTATGGCAAATATATTCGGCACTGACGGCGACGATTCACTTTTAGGAAATCCAGTCAGCGATCGCATTCGCGGCTTAGACGGTGACGACACCCTCTTAGGCGTGGGCGGAGACGACACCTTAGAAGGCAACCAAGGGCTCGACCTACTCTTGGGAGGGGATGGAGCCGATTCAATATTAGGCGGTGAAGGCAATGACACATTAATAGGCAACAGCGGTCGCGATCAAGCTTTCGGCGGAGTTGGTGAGGACTCAATCCGAGGTGGTCTTGGCAACGATACCCTACAGGGCGAAGATGGCAATGACACTTTATTTGGAGATGCAGGAGATGATTTAGTCAGCGGCAACAAAGGCTTTGATATAGTAACGGGCGGCACCGGTAACGACTCGATCCGAGGCGGTGAAGACGACGACAGCTTATTTGGAAATGCTGATGACGACTATTTGTTTGGAGACGCGGGTAGAGATTCCCTTAGTGGCGATCGCGGCAATGACCAACTTTTCGGCGGCGACGACCAAGATTTCCTCACCGGAGGTGACGGCGAAGACACCCTCTTTGGCGAAGCCGGCAACGATCTACTCAATGGAGATTTTGGCAATGACCAACTCTACAGCGGCAAAGGCAACGATACAGCCTTCGGCGGCAGCGCCTCTGACACAATTCTCGGCGGAGAAGGCGACGACTCCCTAGCTGGAAATGAAGATAACGATTTTCTCTTCGGCGGCAAAGGCAATGATGCTCTCGACGGCGGTTTCGGCGACGATTCCATCTCAGGAGGACTCGGTGACGATACCCTCCAAGGTAATTTCGGCAATGATAATTTGTCTGGAGCAGAGAACAGTGACATCCTGATTGGAGGCGAAGGTACAGATACCCTAACTGGTGGCAGCGGCAGCGATCTCTTTGTATTCGGAGTTGGCGCGGGCAGTTTATCTGTGATTACAGACTACGATGATGCCGCAGATTTTATCGGGCTACCCAGTAATTTATCTTTCAGCGATCTCCAAATCCAGCAAGGCAATGGCTTAAATCGTAGAGACACAATCGTTTCCGTTGGTGGCAAAATTTTGGCAATCTTTGTAGACAATCCCTCATCCCTGATCACTGTAGATGATTTTATAGAGGTTAACGAAACGTTGGTATCAGTACCGACACGGACATCAACCCCAACCCCAACACCAACACCAACACCAACACCAACACCAACCCCAACCCCAACAGCCACACCAACACCGACAGCCACACCAACACCAACACCAACACCAACAGCCACACCAACCCCAACATCCACAGCTTCGAGGCTTACTCCCCCACCGGAGATTACTCCACCACCGACACTGCCGCTCTCAGCTATGTCAGTAAATCCTGCATCTGAGCAAAAATTATTGCCAGAGATGCCCGGTCAAGCTCCAACCATCCTACCGATGCAGCCTAACCTAACACCCTGGCTCCCTAACTTCACACCACCTTCCCTGTAGGACTAAAAAAGTTTTACACCTCCCTACGAGTCTGAGTCGCATCGCGCTCAGACTCTTTCTCGCGATCTTCTGGGAGCAACACCCGATCCAAAGAGCCTAAAAACGCTTGTAACTTCATGCGCTGAATGTAGGGCCAACCCCCCTCAGATTCAATATTCCTTAGTAGCTTGTACAGTGCTTGGCGGTTGTCGGGTAAAGACGCTTGAAACAGACCATCGCGAATTTCCCCGTGTAAACCCTCTAATATCCGCAACAAAGCCAAAAGCCGGAGGTTATCTCCTTGACAACTCTCAGCTAAAGCCCACACCTGTGCAGCAAGCGATTGCAGCTCAGACTGCAACTTTCCCCACTCCTTATCTGTGCCGCTGTCCATACCGCTTGTTCCTTTCATATCTGCGACGTGCTTGTCTCCAGCCTAAATATCAACATAATTAATTTCCACCATAAGTCAGGATGTGAGCACAAGCCATGTACAATTCTGTATTGGGCTATTAACCGAACCTTTTCAGAAATCTTAAGTTATTGCTTAACTTCACCGCACCCAATCAATTTTTTGAGTCAACAAGTGCGGCGAAGTTTTTCGGACGGTTGCGTTGGCGTAGCCTGCCCTGCCGGCACAGCGTCTTGCCCGGAGTAGGGCTTTTTACATTTATATATTCCGATGTTGGATATTGAGGTTGACAATGAGGTATCGCGCTTTAATTGTTGCACTCCTAGCTCTGTGCTTGAGTGTACTGACAGCTTGCTCAGAAGGGCCGACGGTTGCCAGTAGCGAGGCACTAACCTACGACCAAATTAGAGGCACTGGTTTGGCGAATAACTGCCCTAATTTGCCGGAAACTGCTCGCGGTTCAATTCCTCTGACTGCGGGTAGCACTTATTCGCTCACTGGCTTGTGTTTGCAGCCAACGACTTTTTTTGTTAAGGAAGAACCTGTCAATAAACGTCAAGAAGCTGAATATGTTCCGGGTAAATTGCTGACGCGGTTTACGTCTAGCATTGACCAGGTACAGGGGACGCTAAAAGTTGGCTCTGATGGTACTCTGACTTTTAAGGAAGAGGACGGTTTAGATTTCCAAGCGATTACGGTTCAGCTTCCAGGTGGGGAACAAGTGCCTTTCCTCTTTACTATTAAAGAGTTAGTAGCTAGTTCGGAACCAGGATCGACCACCATCAATACTTCTACAGATTTGGAAGGGGTGTTTAATGTTCCTTCCTATCGCAGTGCTGGCTTCCTAGATCCTAAAGGTCGCGGCGTGTCTACTGGCTATGACAATGCTGTGGCTCTTCAAGGTAAAGGTGAACAAGGGGAACTTGCTCGCGCTAACGTGAAGTTGGCTGACACTCAAGCTAAAGCAGGTAAGATTTCTCTGCAAGTCGCTAAGGTGAATGGCAGCACTGGTGAAGTTGGTGGGATTTTTGAGAGCGAACAGCCTTCTGATACTGACTTGGGAGCTAGACCAGCTTTGGATGTGAAAATTCGTGGTTTGTTCTATGCTCGCATTGAACCTTCACAGTCTTAGTTTGACTGGGGAGATGGGTTAGGGACTAAAGCCGCCCGATCCAGACTTAGCAAAAATACTTAGTCTGTAGTTCTCCAAGTGAATTTTTCTCTACTGACTCACCATCAGATGCTTGGAGGGGCAATTAGCCCCTCTTTTTTGTACTAATACCTATTTAAGTAAGGATTAACTTGTAATGTTAAAAAGTTTGCTCAGTATACTTAAATTAGGGCTTGCGATCGCAGCGCAAATAGAGTAGAGTACGGACTTAAGGAGGTGCAATCAAAGAGAAAAAATATGGGAAAAGGTACGTGGGTCTTGCCAAATTGACAACCATCGTGTAATCTCCCAATGTGCGTCCGATCACTGCTAATTAAGTGCTGCGATCGCACCAATATAAACAAAACTTACCCATACTAAACCTCAAGCACCCTCAGTGGTCTGCTCTACCAACCCCAACCCGCCATGTCTACCACAGTTAACAATGACCTAAAAACTGAAAGCTTGGAATTGTTGCGCGAGTACCAAATTGCTCCATCAAATGAAATACGCAACGAATTAGTCAAACTCAACATCGGACTGGTTAGGAAAGAAGTACACCACTGGCTGCACCAGTGCACTGAAAGCTACGACGATCTACTACAAGTAGGCTGCATTGGCTTAATTCGAGCCATAGAGCGCTTTGATATGTCAAAAGGCAATGCCTTTAGCTCTTTTGCTATTCCCTACATTCGAGGTGAAATTCAGCACTATTTACGCGATAAAAGCCCTTCTGTACGAGTACCTCGCCACTGGTTAACCCTAGAACGCCAATCTGCGGGGGTGGTGAAGGAGTTACAAGTACGGCTGAATCGCCAACCCACTGATGCAGAGGTTGCGGCAGCCCTGGATATTTCTGTGGGAGAATGGCAAGAAATCAAGCTAGCGTGCCGGAATCGTGCTCCTCTCAGTTTAGATGCACCTGTACAAGATGACGAAGAAGGTACTACCTGTCTGGGAGAATTAGTACCAGATACTCGCTATCGCAGTTTTCAGTTAGCCCAAGAAGATCGGATTCGCTTACAGCAAGCTTTGGCTAAGTTAGAAGAGCGAACTCGTGAAATATTGGAGTTTGTTTTTCTCTACGACTTGACACAGAAAGAGACAGCGGAACGTTTAGGTATTAGTGCAGTGACGGTTTCTCGGCGAGTGAAGAAAGGGTTAGACTTGCTCAAAGAAATGATGACAGGTAGTTAACAATATCGCTCAATATTTGCTCTGAGTTGGCAGGAAGCGATCGCGAGACTAAAGCTTAGTTAATTTAATTCAAATAGTAAAAAATGCCCTCCTAAACAAAAAGGGCATTTTTTGTGGCATCGCCGCTGCATAGTCTGTTATGATAAAGAGGTCGGCATTTTTTCAATTAATTTTTAAAACTAGATATCTTCACAAGAGTTCCAGCCTTTTTCTATTCCTAAAAATTATCCTTTAACAAAGTAGGAAAATTCAATTTAAAATTCTATAATAATTTTTAAGCAAGTTCAAGTGCAAGTAAAAAAAAACAGCCTTGAGCAGGAGAACTGAATGTACGGTTTAGTCAACAAAGCAATCGAAGAGATGGTCTGCTCTCGCTTTGGCGAAGAGACTTGGGAAACCATCAAAGAAAACGCTCAGGTAGACATTGATGTTTTTATCAGTATGGAGGCTTACCCAGACGATCTCACTCACCGACTGGTACACTCCGCCAGCATGGTGTTAGGAATGTCCGCAGAGGAAGTGTTACAGGCTTTCGGCGAATATTGGATCGTCTATACCGCTTCCGAAGGCTACGCCCAAATGCTGGCTATCGGGGGAGATAACCTTCAAGAGTTTCTTAGCAACCTCGACAACCTCCACGCTCGTGTAGGCTTAAGTTTTCGCCAGCTTCAGCCACCTTCATTTCGGTGCACTAATGTTGAAGAAAATTCTCTACAACTTCACTATTACTCTAAAAGACAAGGGCTTGCACCAATGGTAAAAGGGTTGGTGAAAGGTTTAGGGAGCAGATTCCAAACAGAGGTTGAGATCGAGCAGACAAGCGATCGCAACCAGGGTGCAGAACATGACGAATTCTCCATCCACTTCAAATCTAGTTGAGATTGTTATGGCTGCCTCTGGATTTAGTTTTCTACCTCCTATACTTGCAAAAGCTTTTCCATTTCATTTGGCATTCAGGAGATGGGATGCTCATATCGTGCATTTGGGCGATGTTTTAGCCAGAATTTGTCCGGAATTGTCTCTAGGAAGCCCCCTCAAGGAACACTTTCGGATCGATCGACCCAACATTCCTGTAGAATTTGATTCCATTCGAGAGCAGTCTAATTCAATCTTCATTTTAGAATCTCTACACAGTAGAATGCAGCTCAAAGGGCAGATGGTCTACGCCGATCATCAAGAAGTAATCTACTTCCTTGGTTCCCCTTGGATCGCAGATTTATCCGAACTTGACCCCTTGGGGCTGAAGATTGACGATTTTGCCCTTCACGATCCCGTAGTTGACCTGCTTTTCCTGTTACAAGCACAGAAAACTGCTTTAGCAGATGCTAAAAAACTTACAGAGAAATTAACCAAGCAGCGAGGGCAATTACGAACAGCCCTAAAGCAAGCAGAAGAAAATGCGGGGGCGATGGTTCAAGCAGAAGAACTCAAGGAAGCTTTACAAAAATTGCAGGAAACTCAAGCACAACTAATCCAAAGCGAAAAAATGTCGAGCCTCGGTCAACTTGTTGCAGGTATCGCCCATGAAATCAACAATCCTGTTAACTTTATCAAAGGTAATCTTGACTGTGCCCGCGAGAACATTGAACACTTGCTAAAATTAGTTGAATTATATCAAAAATATAATCCAGTTCCCGCACCAGAAATCCAAGCTTATAGAGAAGAAATAGACTTAGAGTTTTTAAATGAAGATTTCCCTAAATTGTTTTCTTCAATGCGAGTAGGTGCCGATCGAATTCGTGAGATAGTGTTATCACTGCGGAATTTTTCTCGCCTTGATGAAGCCGAAATGAAATTGGTTAATATCCATGAAGGTATAGATAGTACGCTCTTAATTCTGCAACATAGGTTCAAAGACAAAGATGGTAGAACCGGAATTGAAGTGATTAAGGAGTATGCCGAGCTGCCGCTGATAGAATGTTATGCAGGACAGCTCAATCAGGTATTTGTAAATCTGTTGAGCAATGCAGTAGATGCTTTGGAAATGGGGAATATAGAAAGCGGTGTGATTCGGATTCGCACGGAACTTTCACTCCCAGATCGAGTAAAAGTGCTAATTCGTGATAATGGGGCAGGGCTTAGCATCGATGTTAGCAAGCGAATGTTTGACCCATTTTTTACCACAAAACCTGTAGGAGAGGGTACAGGTTTAGGGCTTTCAATCAGTTACCAGATTATTGTTCAGAAACATAAGGGGTTGATTCGCTGCATTTCTGCACCGGGTGAAGGAGCAGAGTTTTGTATTGAAATTCCCGTGAGGCAATCTCAGGAACAAATATTTGGGAGAGAGTCATCCAGATTAAATGATTTACCGTCTATTGCTTAAGCTATAGCAGAAGGAAGAAGGAAGAAGGAAGAAGGATGAAGGAAGAAGGAAGAAGGAAGAAGGATGAGGTAATAATAGCAAGGGTTTCGGCAATCAAGATCGTCCTAACCGCCTTGGCGGTTGCTATAATTGCTAAGGTGATTAGAAATCCCTAACTGAGAGACTACAACAATAAAGTCCGCGCAGGCGGACTCAAGAAACAGAGTTAATAAACTCGGATTTTGTATTATTTGAAGATAGAAAGGTTGGAAATCTATAATTATCCTACAGAGAAACAGCTTGGCAGATAAATTTATTTAACCTTTCTATGCCTTTGTCAATTGTCGCTAAATCAGTTGCGTAAGACAAGCGAATGTGGTCGTCCGCACCAAAAGCAATGCCGGGAATTACAGCAACTTGCTGCTGTTCTAATAAAGCGTCGCAGAATTCCAGGGATGTCATGCCAGTTTTGCTGATATTGACAAACATATAGAAAGCACCATCAGGTTTAGAGCAACTAATTCCTGGTATTGCATTAAGTAAGTCAAACATTACCTGTCGCCTTTCGGCAAAAGCGAGACGCATTTTTTCTACACATTCTTGATCGCTTTCCAAAGCCGCGATCGCGCCATACTGTGCAAAAGTACAAACATTTGAGGTACTGTGACCTTGAACAGTAATTGCAGCTTTAATTATCTCTATCGGCCCTGCTAAATAACCAATACGCCAACCAGTCATTGAATAAGCTTTAGCAAAACCACTGCTGATAAGTGTGCGTTCAAATATTTCTTTGCCAAAAGAACCTATGCTAGCGTGTTCAGCTCCATCATAGATAATCTTTTCGTAAATTTCATCAGAAACAACTAAGATATCTCGTTCAACTACCACCTCTGCAAGAGCCTTAATTTCTGCCGGTGAATACACCATGCCTGTGGGATTAGAAGGAGAATTGAGTACAAATAACTTGGTGCGGGGAGTAATAGCTTGATGTAGTAGTTCCGGTGTGATTTTATACCCAGTAGAAGCATCAGTCGGAACAATGACAGGTTTACCACTAGCGAGTTTTACCATTTCTGGATAGCTTAACCAATAGGGAGATGGGATAATTACTTCATCCCCACGATCGATCAGCGCCATCATTAAGTTGTAGAGGGAATGCTTGCCGCCGTTAGTAACGATAATATTTTCGGCTTGGTAAAGAAGATTATTGTCTGCGTGCAGCTTACGGGCGATCGCTTCTCTGAGTTTAAGTTCACCCGCAGCAGCCCCATACTTAGTTTTGCCAGCATCTAAAGCAAGTTTTGCCGCCATTTTGATATGATCCGGCGTGTCAAAATCTGGTTCACCAGTGCTGAAACTACAAACATCAATCCCTTCTGTTTTCATCGCCTTAGCC
>DATGYA010000599.1:0-2735 GCA_035298405.1 Kamptonema sp.
AACGCGATCGCCAACTGCAACAAACCTTACAAGCTAATGAAATAAAAGAAAAAGACCGCGATCGCCAATTACAAAACACCATTGCGATTGTCGGTGTAGGCATAGGTTTTGCAGGAGTTGCCGCTACTGCATCACCTTATCTCTTTGAAGAGAAACCAGACCAAAACTTTACCTTAATTCCCGTTCACTTACAGCCTACTTTTGGTCTAAACCTGCCGCATCACTTAACACTATCCCTTTTATTCAGCTTAAGCGCTGGTTTAGTGGGAGTGGCGATCGCATCAATCTCTCTGCGATATATTCAGTCTCATCCAAAAAGTTTGCTCGCCGGTACTGTTAGATTAATTTTAGGTAGTTCCCAAACTCCAGAAGTAGCGATTTCTCAAAAACCGGAAGAAGTGCGATCGCAACCTCCCAACTAACTAACAACCAACAACTAACAACTAACAACTAACAACTAACAACTAACAACTAACATTTTAAGAATCCGATAAAATTTGCAATCTAATCGTCCTCTCACCATCTCCCAAACCTACCTCGATTACTTCCCCAGAAATACTATCCAAGCAGCTTAAAAGCAATCGTAAATTAGGCGTACTAGCACCAGTATCGACATATAACCTATCTGCTAAACCGCTTAAGCGTTTCCAAACTGTATAAAGTTTAGCTACAGTTTGCTCTAATTGAGCCGCTTGCTTAACAACATCAGCCGCCGTATTTAAACAACCTATTCGTAAAGCTTCTTCTAAAGCCATTTCCATGTCTAAATGCGACTGATTTAGAGCTTGAACTTGAGCCGCAGCATCCAAATATTTAGATAAATTTCGAGCATCTGAAGTTAGCTGTTTAACAGTATCAACATCAGGATTTTCTGCGGCTTCTTTTTGAATTTCTACTTGATGAGATGGTGGCAATTTTTCCATTTCTCGAACTAAAGGGGCGAGAAAACGGGGAGGTAGAGAACCTGTAGATGCTTTTTCTTTAACCTCCTCTGGCAGCAATTCTGAATTCATTGCTGTCCATTCATCAGTCAATTGTCGCACTTCGCGGCGAGTAATGCGATCGCCATTCGAGGCCGCATCCGTTACCATCTGCTGAACTTCGGGCGATGCTTTGGCTGTTTCGATAAACGCCCGTTTGCTGAAGTTTCTAATCGCATCTGTGCTTAAATGTCCCTGTTCGATCAGAGTATCGGCACTATTCGCTAATTCTATCAAGGAATAAGCTTGACTTTTACTAATTTCGCGTTCTTTTAGCCAGTTTAAAAAGCCAGTTCCGCGTCCTTCGCCGCCTTTTTTTTCTCTATCTCTGACAACTCGGAGAATGTGCCCCCGCCAAATATCAGTTTGCAGATCGAAGCGATCGCATACTTTCCAAGCATTGTCAAGCTGTTCTTGAAAATCAAACTCTGGAAGTTCCGAGTCTTCAGGATCTGGCAGTTGGAAGTTGAGGTCGGTGAGGCCATTGAGGGCTTCAGCTAGGTCGTTCGGTGTTTGAGGGACTTCAGGCATTACAGAGAAATTGGGGAATGCGATCGCGATTATAAATTCTACCAGACTTTACCCTAATTTTTTATTTAATATCAATTCCCTGCCTCAGAGTCATCTTTAATTAATCTATTTCCCAATACAAAATCTACTAAAAATTCTATCCAAAACTGATTCTGTAACTCCTTCTCCGGTAATTTCTCCCAAGGCTTGAATCGCCCCCCTTAAATCTATCGTCCAAAAATCTAATGGCAATTGATTATTAATTGTATCGGCGCACTGTTCCAGAGCAATCTTTGCCCTGGTTAAAGCTGCTGCTTGCCTTTGATTAATCGCTAAGTCTAAATTTCCAGCTTCTAAATTCCCGACATTAACAGCAGTTAAAATTGCTGCTTCTAAATCTTCTATTCCCTGACTATAAGCAGCGGCAGCTAGAATTTTAGCTTGGGGATATTCAATTTTAGATTGAAGTATTTGTAAGTCTTCTTCCGAGACTAAATCAATTTTATTAACGATCAAAATTACTGGGCGATGTTGAACTTCTAGGTAAATTTCGCGATCGCCCTCTGTCCAACCCGCCGCCGCATCGATCGCCAATAACACCAAATCAGCAGACTCAGCCGCCTGACGCGATCGCGCTACCCCAATTTTCTCGACTCGATCCTCCGTCTCCCTAATTCCCGCCGTATCCAACACCTGAATCGGGATTCCACCCACCACTAACTGCGATTCCACGACATCCCGCGTTGTCCCTGGCAAATCCGTCACAATGGCGCGATCGCAGCGACTCCAAGCATTCAGCAAACTGGATTTACCCACATTTGGCCGCCCGACGATCGCGACTTTTAAACCCGATCGCAGCAATTCCCCAGAGTCAGCCGTCGCCAAAATCCTTGACAATTTTGCCAAAATATGCTTAATTTGTAACGCGATCGCCCCCTCATCCAAGGGCGGTAAATCTTCCTCAAAGTCAATCCGGGCCTCAATTTCCGCCAACACATCCAGACAAGTCGCCCTCAACTCCCGAATCGGTGTAGCCAATTTTCCCTGTAAACCAGCCAAAGCAGCCTGAGCCGCCGCTGGCGATCGCGCCCCCACCAAATCCGCCACACTTTCCGCCTGAGTCAAATCCAGTCGGCCATTCAAAAACGCCCGTAGCGTAAACTCTCCCGCCTGCGCCAACCTCGCCCCAGATTCCAGACATAACTGCAAAACCTGCTGTACCGCCATAATCCCGCCGTGACAGTG
>DATGYA010000600.1:0-7644 GCA_035298405.1 Kamptonema sp.
CATCTCCCCCATCCTCCCCATCTCCCTCTCCTCCTCACCCTCCCCCTAAATTACCGGCAGGGGGGAAAGCCGCAGGTTTCACCTTAAGTTTCAGAATTTTACCTTCCCGATTAACTTCGACTTCTAGGTCTTTGCCAATAATGCTCGTTTCCACCCGCTCTTGCACTTCGCCAGGAGTGTTAACTACAACGCCCTCAATTTTTTGAATAATATCTCCTAGACGTAGACCTGCACTTCCCGCCGGGGAATTTTCTACAACTCTGGTAATTGCGACACCATTTTCTGCGGCAATCTTGATATTGAGCTGCTGGCTGAGTTCCGATCGAGAAACCGCTGTCAAGTTAACCATTTGAACTCCTAAATAGGGATGGTCAGCTTTGCCTTTAGCAAATAACTGATTAGCAACTCGTAAAGCCGTTTCAATCGGAATCGCAAACCCCAAACCCTGAGCATCAGCGCGAATCGCAGTATTGATGCCAATTACTTCACCAGAGTCATTTAACAGTGGCCCTCCGGAGTTACCAGGGTTAATAGCCGCGTCAGTTTGGATGAAACGCACGCGCTTGTCAGGAATGCCTACCTGAGAACTGGTACGACCAGTAGCGCTGATAATGCCAACTGTTACAGTATTGTCTAAACCCAAAGGATTTCCAATCGCGATCGCCCACTGTCCCGGAACTATATTATCAGTACTACCCATCACTACAGTTGGTAGTCTCTTAACATTAATTTTAACAACAGCCACATCCGTAAGCGGATCTACCCCCTGCACTTTACCCTCAAACTCCCGACCATCCTTAAGCGTAACTTTAACAGTATCAGCGCCAGAAACAACGTGAGCATTAGTAACTATCCGACCCTCGGCACTGAGAATAAAGCCAGAACCAGTCCCGCGCCTAACTCGCTCTTCTGGTAGTGGCAAACTGTCCCCAAAAAATCGGCGGAATAGCGGGTTTTTTAAAGCTTCAGGCACTTGAGAAGCCACTTTACTCGTTGCATCAATCCGAACTACAGCGGGCCCTACTCTTTCGGCCGCTTCTGCAATAAAGTTAGGGTTGCTACGTTCAATTATTTTATTTTCAGGAGCTTGAGGCGGCACATAAGGAGGGATTTGTTGCCGCACCACTGGTAAAACTAAGTCTTCGGGGCTATTGCCTGCCTGGAGATAGCGGTTGCCCAAGCATCCCACACCACCGCCGATAGACAGCAAGGCTAGATATAAAGTTAATTGCTTTAAAGTTACATTCATCTGCTTTTCTGGCTGGATACCCCATCCTAATACACAGGTCTCAACTTCTAATCTAATCAAAAAATCCTCAACTTGCCCTCGCTAAATATTTTTTTCTTTAGACATAATTCGTGAACATCAAGTCAATGGCAAATCAGATGCCTGTCCCTAAACATAAATTTTTAATTTTTAATTTGGATAATTATTTTTAATTTTTAATTTTTAATTTTTAATTTTTATTGGATGTCGCAGTGCGTTAAGGTATCAAATGTCTCAATTGCTCAAACCCTACGTATTTGCGCTTTAATTCATCAGGCATGACTCAACGCTTGTTTCCCCTAGTTTCCGTAATTTTCTGGCTGATGGCTCCGGTTTGGGGAACATTAGCTAATCCAGCGACAACGCCGCCTTCAGGAGAAGCGAACTCAGTTTGTCAACCGCCAGCCCTCGATCGCGTTAAGCACCACACAGTTGCCCCAGGGGAAACTCTAGAGAGCATCGCGCGGCAATATAATTTAATTCCAGCTACGCTGATGGGAATGAATCCAGCTTTAAGGGGAGGGTTGGCACCGGTGGGCAGCGCGATCGCGATTCCTCCCTACAATGGTATCCGCGTCGAAGTCCCAGCCGATTGGACTTGGCAAAAGCTGGCTGAGGTTTACAAAGTCAGAGCCGATGTACTATTTGAGGTAAATGGTTGTCAGCGATCGCCCCAGGTAGTGTTTATACCGGGAGTAAATTGGTCGCCAGGAACTCCCGCTAGTCCTGGTTTAACATCTCTACAAGGATATCCTCTGGCTGAAACGGCAAAAGAAGGCTTAGGTTATGGATGGCAGTTGCATCCGGTTCGGGGTCAAGTTTTTTTTCACAGCGGCGTAGATTTATTGGCCGCAACTGGCACAAAAGTTTTGGCAGTAGGCGCGGGTACGGTAGCCTTTGCTGGGCCCCAAGGAACCTATGGTAACTTGGTGGTTGTGAATCATCAGGCTGGAAAACAAACTCGGTACGCTCACTTAGGTAATATTACCGTCAAAGTAGGGCAGAAAGTGCAGCCGGGAAATATTTTGGGAACAGTTGGGACGACTGGGAAGCCGGATATTGTTCAGCCCCATTTACATTTTGAAGTTCGCTACAATTCTAATTTGGGTTGGGTGGCAGAAGATCCAGAACCTTACGTGCGATCGGCTATGAAAAGGTAAGAATTATGGCAGCGATCGTAGATGCTCAATTTTTCCATTCGCACCCGTTCGCCCTGCGATCGTAGTGACACAATTATTCATAAAAAATTATCCCCCAAAAGCTGTAACCTGTGCTAAAGTATTTTTATAAGTTTATTTTCGGCAGTGTAACTCGTTTTATCGGCGTTTCTCCGAATCTAACACTCTACAAAATCGATTCTGGAGATGATCTATGTCAATTTACGTCGGCAACTTATCCTATGAGGTGACTCAAGAGCACCTTAGCCAAACTTTTGCAGAATACGGAACAGTAAAGCGCGTTCAGTTACCTACTGACCGTGAAACTGGTAGACTGCGCGGTTTTGGCTTTGTAGAAATGGGAACAGAAGCCGAAGAAGCCGCAGCCATTGAAGCTCTTGACGGTGCTGAATGGATGGGTCGCGACCTGAAAGTTAATAAAGCAAAACCCCGCGAAGAAAGAGGTGGGTCAAGTGGTGGTAACTGGTCTAATAACAATCGCTCTTCTCGTCGCTACTAAACCGTAGCTGCTGAATCAAAAAAATTGGTCAAGCTTACCTAAAGTTAATTTTTAGGTGGTCTTGATAGCAGCGATAAAACAGATTAATCTCAATTGCATTAATCTCACTTTTTCTGAGAGTCCGCATCGGCGGACTTTTTTTGTATGGTAGCAAGTTCTAAAAGTATATTTTAAAATTATTTTATATTTTCTTAAGTTTTCAGTGCATAATTTACTGATATGGGAATCGCGCGGCTGAATATTACCCATAATCTGTCTTGAAGCACCATGAATGTAACAATTTATTAAGATAAATTAATAATCAATTATGCTGGATAAAGAATAGCAGTAAATCTTACTAAACCTTTACCGTCATTGGTAAGCAACCCATATAATATCCGGACTTAATCATGCACCTTAACGGCCTGCCTATTTACTCATCAGCTTTGGAGCAAGCCATAGATCGCCATCCTCTGACAGTTGCTCCCGATACCTACCTAACGGATGTGCTAGCTCTAATGAGCCAAGTACGCAGCAGTTGCGAACTGCCTAGTTGGTATCAATTCTGCCAGTTAGACAGTACTCTCGATCCCAGCGCGATCGGCGAATCGCGAGCTAGTTGCGTCCTCGTCATCGAAGGATTGCGGATTCTTGGCGTTTTCACAGAGCGAGATATAGTCAGACTAACCGCCGCTGGCATAATCTTGAGCGCAGTCAAAATCTCCGAAGTCATGACAAGCTCTGTAATTACCCTCAAGCAATCTGAATCCCACGATATTTTCACAGCTTTATCAATATTGCGCCAGCATCGAATTCGCCACTTACCCATTGTGGACGAGCAAGGGCTGCTGATGGGCATTGTCACCCCCGAAAGTATCCGCCAAGCGCTGCAACCAGTCAACTTATTAACTAGCTTGCACTACGTAACAGACGTGATGACATCCCAAGTCATTCACGCGCCAAAAACTGCCTCCGTGCTTAACCTCGCCCAGTTAATGGCACGCCACCGCGTCAGTTGTATAGTGATTGTCGAAGAGAAAAAGCAACATGAAGACTACAACAGCATCGGAAAAAACGAGTATTTTGAGCTGACGCGACTCAACACGCCAATCTCGACACAGAGGGCAAATTCGAGGTCAATATTCGCTTCTCTTTCCACCAATGACAGCAATTCATACAAATTTGGTAGCAGTTGGGGAAATGGGGAGATGTGGAGAGAAACAGAATTCCCAATTGCAACTTACCAATGTCCACCTCCTGACACCCAATTCCCAACGTTCAATTCCCAATTTCTCATTCCCGTAGGAATTGTCACTGAGCGAGATATTGTACAGTTTCATGCACTGGAACTTTGTTTGTCACAAATACAAGCTGCTGATGTAATGAGTAGCCCTTTATTTTGTCTATCTCCATCAGATTCTTTGTGGATAGCTCACCAGGAAATGCAGCGCCACCGGGTGCGCCGCTTAGTAGTAGCTGGGAATCATGGGGAACTTTTGGGAATAGTTTCTCAGACAAGTTTGCTCCAAGTACTCAATCCCTCTGAGATGTACGGAGTTATAGAGCTTTTGCAGCAAGCTGTGGACGATCGCACTGCTGAATTAAAGAAAACCAACGAGCAGTTGCAGCAGGAAATTTTAGTGCGTCAAGGAGCAGAAGAAGCCTTGCGCCAAGCTCACGACAACTTAAAAATGCAAGTTGAAGCAAGAACTGCGGAACTGTCAAAATCAAATGAATTACTGAGGCGAGATATAATTAAGCGCCAACGAGTAGAGGAAGCGCTACGGCGAAAAGAAGCTCGTTTTAGAACTCAAGCGCAGCACTTAGAGCAAACTATCCGAAAATTGCAGCAAACCCAAGCTCAACTAATTCAAACCGAAAAAATGTCCTCTTTAGGACAGATGATTGCTGGTATTGCCCATGAAATTAATAATCCTGTCAATTTCATCTATGGCAATCTTTCCCATATCAATCATTACATTCAAGAAATGCTCAGCGTACTGCAACTTTACCAGAAACATTATCCCACTCCTGTTGCTGAGATTCAAGCCGCCGCCGAAGATATCGATCTCAATTTTATGGTCGAAGATATCTCAAAAATTCTGTCTTCAATGCAGTTAGGGTCAGAGCGTATCCGACAAATTGTGCTATCGCTGCGTAATTTTTCCCGCTTAGATGAAGCAGATATGAAGTTAGTGGATATTCACGATGGAATTGAGAGTACGCTGCTAATTTTGCAGCATCGGCTGAAAGCTCATGGCGGATATTCTCCGATTACCATATTCAAAGAATATGGAGAACTGCCGCGTGTTGAATGCTATGCTGGACAGTTAAATCAGGTGTTTATGAATATCCTGAGTAATGCGATTGATGCTTTAGAAGAGGCAAATGGACAATGGGGGATAGGGAAGGAGAAGGGTAATGGTAAGGGCAATGAGCAATTACCAAGTGACAATTTCCTATTTTTAGATCCGACAATTCGGATTAAGACTTATGTTATAGATGCTAATTGGGTGGCTATTTCCATTGCTGACAATGGCCCTGGTATCCCGAAGGAGATTCGCCGCCAATTATTTGACCCTTTCTTTACGACAAAACCTATCGGTAAAGGTACTGGTTTGGGTTTGTCTATTTCTCATCATTTGGTAATTGAAAAACACGGGGGGAGTTTGGAATGTATTTCAGAACCAGGTAAGGGAACAGAGTTTGCGATCAAAATTCCTTTACACCACGTTAGAAAGTATTAAAATTAACAACTTAACAAATTTAAAATCAGCCCAATCTGTTGAAATAGTGGAATTGATTATTAACTGCGTTGAGCTTACAGCGATAGCAGTAAGCTGACAATTACTAGACTCAGCAGAATGACCCAAACGATATTCCGCTGACACCAGTTTTTGAGGTTTTGAAGCCAACCGCCGCTGATGTAGGCAGTAGGGGATGACAAAATTGGTTCAGAGCGATCGTGGTAGAGGGTACAATCTTTAGCAAAGGGGCGTTGGGGAAAGTTGCAGGTGTCATCTTCGTGATAGAGACAGCTAGTGCAAAGATATTCTCCGTCTTGAGAGCGGTGCAGGGGGATACCCGGATGACCGTATGCTTTAAGTGGGGTTTGGCAATGGGGACAGGCGATCGCAGAAGCGTCATATTTTTGGCTACAACGGGGACAATCTGGCATGGTAGGGAGTTTTTAGTTCAAAAGCGAAAACACAAAGTCCGCAATCTGTATGGTTTCAGGTCGATTGATTGGCGGTTTACCGAACAATTGCCCCTAGCCGGGAGTCGCCGAGGACTGGCTTTGGGCCCCAAAATATAAATGTAGGTCGAGGCAGATATAAATTTAATTGTACAGATGCCTCCTTCAAGTTTGTGCGCGACCTTTCGCGATCGCGCCTAATCAATCAATCAATCTTCCAAAAAACACCAAAACCTTATGGATAACAATAATTTACTCAAGCAACTGATTATGCTCGGCATTGGCACTACCTCCCTAGTAGCTGAGAAATTGCAGGAAGTGAGCGAACAATTGGTTCAAGATGGCAAACTCAATTCCGATCAAGCCCAAACTTTGGTAGATGATATGATGCAGCAGATCAAATCTGAGCAGGGCAATTGGGAGGTGCAGATGCAAAGGCAACTCCGGAATGTGCTGCAAGATATAGGAGTCCCTCGTCAGTCAGAAATGGATGAGTTGCGGGGACGGCTAGATCGTTTGGAGCGTCAAGTGCGGGATTTGGAAAATCGCCTCTGGCGTTGAATTCAGTGAGAGCGGTGGAGTGATTTTTGTACTGTGATAGGATGATTTTTAGTTATTCCCATCAGTTCAAAAGTGGGGCCCCAAAAATGGGATTGTATCACTGGAATTAGGAGGACTAAATTTTGCAAGGGATTCTGATCAGCTTGGGGGTAATGTTGGTATGCTTTGTAGTGCTGGCGATCGCTCAATTTAGCGGTAGCGGACAACAAGCTATCGCAGCAGTTGTGACTAAACCTCAACCCCAAATTGCTGTTAAAACGGAAGTTGCTGCACCTCTCAATCAAAGCAAGCTGCTAGTAGCTGAGGCTACAATACCAGACGCACCAGCTACTATCGCTGGCAATAATATGACTGAAAATACCGAAAAGATCGAGACTACGCCTTCGGGCCTGAAGTACGTTGAACTTAAAGAGGGAGATGGTGCTTTGCCAAAAACGGGTCAGACGGTTGTAGTTCACTACACGGGAACTCTGGAAAATGGTACGAAGTTTGACAGTTCACGCGATCGCAATAGTCCTTTCGAGTTCAAAATTGGTATTGGTCAAGTAATTAAAGGTTGGGATGAAGGCGTGGGTACGATGAAAGTCGGTGGCCGCCGCAAGTTAATTATCCCCCCCGATTTGGGTTATGGAGCTCGCGGTGCTGGCGGAGTAATTCCTCCCAATGCGACTCTAGTTTTCGATGTGGAATTGCTGAAAATCGCCAGCTAGAATTTAATATCTGGAATCTCTGGGTTTTAATTAAATAAAGCGCAAAAAAGAGGGAGAAAGGAAGGTCAATGGCATTTCCTATTCTCCTTCCCTTATTGAGAGGTAAATCCTGTAATTGGGCGTGGTGAATGTTGGTTGTAGATGCTGCATTCAAAGCGGAGTTTTGCTGAGAATGTTCAGACATAAATTTAATTGATAATTTGATTTTTGTATTATACTTACCTTTATCCTACCCAATAGGATTGATTTTGTCA
>DATGYA010000601.1:0-11537 GCA_035298405.1 Kamptonema sp.
TTAAAAATACCCTCAAACGCAATCAGAGCAGACATTACAGACTTTGCGGGAATCACCCTAACCATAGCACACACCTCAACCCCATAGAGCATAAGCGATTCAGCCGAAAAATTTAACCAGCTAAAAAAAACACCTACCCATTCCCGCAAAACCATCATTCAGCAGCTTACTCTACGTGCCAATAACCCCACAACCGATCGCTCACTTAAGCGCGATCGCGCCTAACCTAGATTTTAGATATTGGATTTTAGAATAATTACCAGCCAAGATACTCTCACTATCGGCTCCTACAACTAGGACACAAAACACTAAAATCCGCAATCTAAAATCTAGAAATTTGTCATCAAAACACAATCGTCCAACCCTCACGCTGCGATTGTGCCTGAGTATAGGATACCCCATCAACCTTTAAACCTTGATTATTCAACAGCGTAATAATACCGCCCTTACTACTCAGTTGCACATTTGCTGGCAAGGTCACAACCAAAGTCGCACCCGCCGCCACAGTACCAGCAAGAGTAAACTTATTCTTAAACTTATCTGCGATCGCCCATCCCTTCAAATCAATCGCCTCCGCAGAAGTATTCAACAAAGTCACTGTTTCCTTCCCAGCATCAGTACCAATAGGATTTACCAAAGCGGCCACAATGCGGACAACATCATCATGTTCTTCAACCAAACCTGGCTGCGGTTTCTCCACAAACCCGCCAGAAATCGGTGCAGCTACAGTCTCAATCTGGTGTCCAGTAACATCATCAGTGTGCCAAGTTTGTGACTGAAACTTCAGAAAAATACCTACCCAGCGATTCTCAGATGGGAAATTTATCAACATCCCCCCATCTTGCCACACCCCATCATCCCCGCGAAATTTGCCAACATTCCCCTGATTCATGTGGATATCATGAATCCCATTGCCTGGCAAAAAGCCAAAAATTTTATCCTTAAAAGTTTCCGGGCCCCACCTTTCCCCGAAAGCATAAACCAAAGCCTTTTCATCAGCCATAGCCCGCTGCACATACTTATCAATTTTCTCATTTAACTCATTCTCTGAAACCACCTGAAAAGGTAGCGCCGTCATATTTTTGCGATTGAACAAATTGCCGCGAATAAAATCCAGAGCCAAACCTCCCGGCTTTCTTTCCACAGCGTTAAAACCCAAAGGCAAATCTAACAAATCAGCTAAAAACGGGTAAGAGAAATTTTCATCAACCACATACTCCAATTCTGAGGGTTCTAGCTGCGACTGAACATTAATCGCAATCCGGTAGTCCGTATCCTCCGAAACTATATGAACCTGATAATGTCCGTTTGAGGTTAAAGCTGAGCGACTACCCACAGGGCGACCCTTTAAAACACCATAATTCTTTAGCGCCATGAACTTCTCCTAAAGATGAAAAGAAAGCTAATGATTTAACCAGGCAGAGAAAATCTACCGGAATTACCACTCGTGCCTTCTACATCGGACAGTCGATCGGCTTTTCAGGATACCTGAAAGCAATTCACGCAGGAGTAGGGGTTCAACTCCTGTGCCCCCTTCTCCTCTCTGTCCCCTGGGCAAGCGCGATCGCACCAACTGTTACAGTTCCTTACAATTTTTACAGACAAGCAACCTCTGAATGATACGATGCCCTCAAAATCTTGAGACATACCTATGGCAGAAGAACTGACTGGACAACCCCCTATTTTCGGCGGCAGCACAGGCGGCCTGCTGACCAAGGCGCTAGTCGAAGAAAAGTACGCTATTACTTGGACTAGCCCCAAGGAGCAAGTGTTTGAAATGCCCACCGGCGGCGCTGCGATTATGCGCCAAGGTGACAACCTGTTGTACCTCCCCCGCAAAGAGCAATGTATTGCTTTAGGCGGCCAACAACTGCGGGCTAAGTTCAAAATCACGAATTACAAGATTTACCGCATTTTCCCCGACGGTTCTACCGAGTACCTGCATCCGAAGGATGGTGTCTTCCCTGAAAAGGTGAACGCAGGCCGTCCCTTTGTGGGCAAAGTTGACCGCAATATCGGCAGCAATCCTAACCCGATTGCAGTGAAATTTAGCGGTAAGAAGACCTACGATTAGTAAAAGGGGCGCGGCGCTAGCAAAGTTCTTTGCTGTTGTCGCTAGTCACTAAGTTGATTTTTAGGTACGTTGTTGCGCTTTACTGCTATTTGTTGCTCAAGTGCAACCCATAGAGGGCTAAAGCCCAACTACGTACCTAAGCTACTCTTAGCAAGTCAGCCCCGACGGGTTTTTCCTGCCGGGGCTAAAATGTAGTTGATTGGTTTTAAGGGCAATTTTAGGCAATGGGAACAGTTGACTGCACTGAGTCGCGATCGTGCAAGTGTTTAAACAATTGTCCTAACCTGAGATATTTCTGCTGCCAATCTTCATCAAAACGCAAACTATAATACCCAAGGGCTGATACTGCTGCCACATCAGCAATATTCCAGGTTTCACCTAATAGGTAATTAGAGGTTGCTAATTGCCGATCAAAAATTGGCAGCAACCGATCTATGGCTGCTTGGCACTTAGCTTGAAGCGCAGAGTCGGCGCGATCGCCTTTCAGCTTTTGATACCACAAACCCACAGCATTGTCAGCCAAAGTATCTGCTAATTCTTCCCACTGGCGGCACTGAAGTCGCGCTTTCTTTTCTTGGGGATAAAAACTAGGCTCAGGATAAGTTTCGTCTAAATACTCTGCAATAAGGGTGGAATCCCAGAGTGTAGTACCGTCTTCATCTACTAAGACTGGTACTTTCCCGATGGGGGAAATGCTGAGAAATTCAGGGGATTTATTGGCGATATCGGTTGCCTTGAGTTCGACTGGCAAATTTTTCTCAGCTAATAATATCCTGACTTTTCGGGCGTAGGGCGATCGCTGAGCATAGTACAAAGTTCTAGTCATCGTTAGGTCTGATTTTAGGGAATGGTTTATTATTAACTATTAATTGTCACATTCGTTAATTTTGACAAATTAAAGTGAGTATAACTTACTAAGCTGTTGAACATTGAAAATAGATTGTAGGGCGATAAAAAATTAAAAATTAAAACTTAAAAATTATGAATTAATTAAATTTTTAATTTTGCATTTTTAATTTTTAATTATTAGCACCCTACTTGCCTTGTTAGTCGTTTAAATGCGTAACAGCTTACGAACCGCTTAACTGTTGATTGACTTCCTGCAAAATCTGGTCGATCCGGCTAGCTTGTTTAACTTTACCTTGTTTGATAAATAAATCCCTGGCTTTTGTCAAATTGGCTATGGCTTCCTGTTGCTGTTCTTTTTGCCCTTGCTGTAACAGTGCTAGCCCCAAATTATTCAAAGCATCTGCATATTCAGCATTAATTTTAATAGCTTGCCGCCAGACAGTAATGGCTTCATCTAACTTACTTTGATTTGCCAAAGCAACTGCTAAGTCATTGTGAGCTTTAGCGTGTTGGGGGTTGATTTGAATTGCTTGCCGATACTGCGCGATCGCGTCCTCTACTTTGTCCTGACTTGATAGAATAGATCCTAATTTATAGTAAGCCTCCGCCTGTTTAGGAAATCGCGCAATTAACTGTCGGAAAAGAGCCTCTGCATTTGCAATATTACCTTGGCCGTAAAGATCGTTCGCGGTTCTCAAACCGAGACTGTATCCTTTGCCAACTACTTCACATTTCTTAGAAGCATTAGCTGTTTGTTTGCATATTTTTACCTCGTCTCTGTCCATTTCATAAAAGATTACTTCGCGAGCAGGCTGTCCGCGTCTAGGCTGTGTGTTTTGGGCGATTTGCAAGGTCAGAGGCTCAGAGGCAGCAGGTTTGACGAGTGCAAAAGTTGAGATTCCTACTCCAGCGAAAATGCTTAGAGAAATCCCAGTAAAGTGTATAAGTGAGGCGAGGTGTTTGTTATTTTTGAGCATGATTATGTGAAAATAAGAAGTGATTAGTCTCGGTCAATTCTGAGTTTTCAGTCGTGAGTTCTGATTTGTTACTCAGCACTCTAAACTACGATAATTAGGACTTTGATTGGTAGCGCTGCGATCGCCTGAGCAAACCCAACCCCCCTACTGGGAGCCAATTAGGGTGATATTCTAGCACTAGGTGGGAGATTTGCGGTTAAATTTGATATTTTGTACCATTCTCAAGTAGGGTGCTAATAATTAAAAATTAAAAATGCAAAATTAAAAATTTAATTAATTCATAATTTTTAATTTTTAATTTTTAATTTTTAATTTTTAAACCAGTCGATAATGTAAATTAAGTTGAATTTTCAGGGAGCTAGGTGCAGCGATCGCAGCATTAAACAAAAGTAGTAAAATCCGCCTGTGCAGGTTTTCAACCCCACTCCAAAGTCTTACAATGAAATTTGTTCCGTCATCCCCTCAAGTTCGTGACCACAACTCCTCTACGCCTCACTCCTGAAAACTCTGTACAGCGCCCTGACTCCCTTGGACGTTTTGGTAAATTCGGCGGCAAGTATGTCCCGGAAACTCTGATGCCTGCACTATTTGAGCTAGAGGCAGCTTTTGAGCAATACCGCCATGACCCCGATTTTCAACAAGAATTGCAACAACTGCTCAAGGATTATGTCGGCCGCCCCAGTCCTTTGTATTATGCCGAACGCCTGACAGCGCACTATACTAAACCCGACGGCACAGGCCCGCAAATTTACCTCAAGCGTGAAGACTTAAACCACACTGGAGCTCACAAAATTAATAATGCTCTGGCTCAAGCACTTCTAGCTAAGCGGATGGGCAAACAGCGCGTGATTGCCGAAACAGGCGCGGGTCAACATGGCGTGGCTACTGCCACTGTATGCGCTCGCTTTGGCTTGGATTGCGTGGTCTACATGGGCGTTCAAGACATGGAACGACAAGCCCTGAATGTATTTAGAATGCGGCTGATGGGGGCCGAGGTGCGTCCGGTGGCGGCGGGTACGGGAACCCTTAAGGATGCGACTTCCGAAGCAATTCGGGACTGGGTGACGAATGTGGAGACAACTCACTATATTCTCGGTTCGGTGGCGGGGCCTCACCCTTATCCGATGATAGTACGGGATTTTCACGCAATTATTGGCCAAGAAACTCGCTCTCAATGTTTAGAAAAATGGGGCGGTTTGCCGGATATTCTCTTGGCTTGTGTGGGCGGTGGTTCTAATGCGATGGGATTGTTCCATGAGTTTGTAAATGAAGAGAATGTTAGGTTAATTGGTGTTGAGGCTGCCGGTGAAGGTGTGGATACTGAAAAGCACGCTGCGACTTTGACGAAAGGAAAGGTTGGAGTTTTGCATGGGGCGATGAGTTATTTGTTACAAGATAATGAGGGTCAAGTGATTGAGCCGCACTCGATTAGTGCGGGGCTGGATTATCCTGGGGTTGGGCCTGAACATAGTTTTTTGAAAGATATTGGTAGAGCTGAATATTACAGCGTGACTGATGAGGGAGCTGGGGCAGCTTTTCAACGGCTTTCTCAGTTGGAGGGGATTATTCCGGCTCTGGAAACTGCTCACGCGATCGCATATCTAGAAACTTTATGTCCCCAATTAAGCGTTCCTACCCGCATTGTCATCAATTGTTCGGGGCGCGGTGATAAGGATGTTCAAACTGTAGCTAAATTTCTCCACCCATCGAAGGATTAGCAATTAAGGTCTGGTCGGTAATAATATTAGTTGTTACCCTCAGAACTTAAGGTTTTGAGGGTTATAGTTTCTACTTGTACAGACCAGATTAAATTAATTACTAACTATGCGAAAAATATACTGCGGAATCAGTTTGGGAGTGGTATTATTTGTTGGTGGATGCGATGTTGAAAAGCTGGCAGACAAAATATTACCTGTGCCGTCAACACCTGTAGCTACACCGAGTGCTAGAATGTTAAATCCTACTGCTTTGGAAAAGTCGGTTCACGAACAGGTGAATCAATATCGGGTATCTCGCAAGTTGCCGCCTTTGAGTCTCGATCCGCGTATTATTGAAGAGGCGAGGATTCACAGCCAGAATATGGCTAATGGGAAGGTTCCTTTTAGTCATAACGGGTTTGATGGGCGAGTTGATGCGATCGCGCGATCGATTTCTTATCGAGGGGCCGCAGAAAATGTTGCTTACAATTTTGGCTTTAGCGATCCAGTCCGCAATGCTGTTGAAGGCTGGATTAAGAGTCCTGGCCATCGTAAAAACATGGAAGGAGACTATAACTTAACGGGGATTGGTATTGCCAAGAATGCTAAAGGGGAATACTATTTTACTCAGGTTTTTATCCGTACCTAGTTTTTTGTTTAGGTAGTTTTGTAACGAATTTGTTGATTGTTAAGTTCCTATTAGCAATTAGCAATTAGCAGTTAGCAATTAGTAGTTAGCAATTATAGCAACCGCCAAGACGGTTAGGACGCTATTATTACCTCATCCTTCTTCCTTCTTCCTTCTTCCTTCTTCCTTCTTCCTTCTGCTATAACAATGAAAGATTTTAATGTTTGCGATCGCGACCTTCCCGATGCTATTTTGTCCAACTACTTGACAGCGGAGGCAATTAGTGCTGACACGGAAACAATGGGGCTGTTACCTTGGCGCGATCGCTTATGTTTAGTGCAATTGTGCGACTCACAAGGCATAGTAACTGTCGTGAAAATTGCCAAAAATCAAACAGAAGCACCTAACTTAAAAAAGTTAATGGAAGCCAGCGATATTGTAAAAATTTTTCACTTCGCACGCTTTGACATGGCGACGCTTAAGCATAACTTAGATATTAACGTTGCACCAGTTTTCTGCTCAAAAATTGCTAGCAAACTTGCTAGAACCTACACCAATAAGCACGGACTCAAAGATTTAGTACAGGAACTAGAACAGGTAGAACTTGATAAAACTTCTCAAAGTTCGGATTGGGGAAATGCGGCTAATCTTTCCGAAAAGCAATTGCGTTATGCGGCTAATGATGTCCGCTATTTATTGAGTGCGAGGGAAAAGTTAATAGCGATGTTGCAACGAGAGGAACGTTGGGAAATAGCGCAGCAGTGCTTCCAGTGTTTGCCAGTTATTGTCAGCTTAGATTTACTGCAATACAAAGATATTTTCGATCACGGTAATGGGTGATTGCTAACTGCTAACTGCTAATTGCTAATTACTAATTAGCGATCGCGCCAAGCCGTCGAGTCAAACCGCAGTAGAGCGCAGTCTTGTTCTCAGAGACAAATCACTCGTTAGAATAGTCTAGTATTCGCACATCTATAATCCGGTACGAATGAATAATTCAACTTTTCGTACAAGTTTTCCGCATCGATATACGTTTGTTTTTATACACCTCTAAAGTTCCCGACTGCTTACTGTCCAACGTACCATCCCACACCCAATACTCATAATCACCATTCCGAAACTTATAGACTCGAACGCCTTCAGTTGCTGCGCTAGTTCCTTTGCCCAAACTTAAATTACCGTTGGCACTCGTCGAGCGATAAAGCAGTTCACCCGAAGTCTTATCTTTCCAAATATTGACGTTGTAACCACCCTGGCACTTCATGCTGAGGATGAGACTAGCAGTAGAATCCGCAGAGGCAGGTAAGAAAAAATTAGCTAGTGCATAGACTGGCAGAGCCAGGGGTAGTGCCGCTCTTTTCAGTAGTGTTTTCATGGTTCTCGTAGTGTGTAGGAATTACGAATTGACCCAAAACATTATTATCTATGGTTTTATCAATGAACTATTTTGGTTATTTCGTCAATGCGTAAGTCCTGAGATTGTCAATAATTTACTTAGAGTCCGACAGGGGTTTTAACCCCTGGTCGATTTCTCGATCGCAACTTTATCGAAACATACTGCTAACAGAACTATCCTCATGAATTCGCCAAATCGCCTCACCAAGCAAATTGGCCACAGTCAGCACCGTCAACTGGGGAAATAGCTTGTTCGCGCCTAGCGGAATCGTATTAGTCACAATTACCTCTTCAAGCACACCGCTTGACAAACGCTCAATTGCCGGCGGCGAAAACACCGCATGAGTAGCACAGGCGTAAACTTGCCTAGCTCCTTCCCGGCGCAACAACTGAGCGCCCTCTGTAATTGTTCCCGCTGTGTCGATCATGTCATCCACCAACACCGCAGTTTTGCCCCTGACATCGCCGATTACATTCATCACTTCTGCCACATTGTGCGCTTGACGGCGCTTGTCAATAATCGCTAGAGGCGCATCACCGAGCTTTTTGGCAAAGGCTCTTGCCCTAGCTACCCCGCCTACATCTGGGGAGACTACTACAATGTCAGACATTTTCTTACTCACCAGATAATCTAAAATTACAGGTGAACCATAAACATGATCGAACGGAATATCAAAATACCCTTGAATCTGAGCCGAGTGCAAATCCATCGCCAGAACACGATTGATCCCTGCCTCAGTCATCAAATTAGCCACTAGCTTGGCAGTAATAGACTCCCTACCAGCAGTTTTGCGATCGGCCCTAGCATAGCCATAGTAGGGAATCACGGCTGTAATTTGCCTCGCGGAAGCGCGACGGCAGGCATCAACCATAATTAACAATTCCATTAGGTGATCGTTCACCGGCTGGCAAGTTGGCTGAATCAAGTAAACATCACATCCCCGAATCGATTCCTGAATTTGGATGTATAGTTCCCCATCCGCAAATTTTTTGCGAACCATCGGCCCTAAGTCTATACCCAAGTAGCGAGATACTTCTTGAGCAAGAGGAATATTAGCAGAGCCAGAAAATAGTCGCAGTCGATTGTGATCGGGAATCTGAGGCTCAGAAAGCGGAAGCGGTAAAGTAGCAGAACGGATCACGGTAGGCCCCTCGCAGGACATTCTTTCACAGCTAATCTTACCATCTTAAGTTAAAAATATTACAATAATTTTTAGATATCTCCATGAAAGCAAGTCTCTAACAGGCAGGATGCTTGTTCCACAAGGTTTATTGGAGAGTTCTATTAGTGTAACTCCTTAAAATTGGGATGCGATCGCGCTTTCCAAGCCTAGACATAGCAATGGGTAGAGGTTTTCGGGAGACTGAGGAAATCTTGCGCCAATTGCACTAGGAAGTCTAAGCCAGTTAATCCGAGGACAGAAACTTATCCTGAGAAACTAACGGTGGCGATCGCAATTCCTTAGATATTTCCAAACTCATAATGCAGGCAATCAGCCACACCATTCCCGCGGTATAACCCGCAATCACATCCGTAGGCCAGTGTACGCCCAGATAAAGCCGACTAAAGCCGATTGCTGTCACTAATAACACTGTCAAAGTAGCAATTAACCAGCGCCATCGAGGGAAGCGACTAATCAGAAAATAGCCCAGCAAACCGTAAATTACCATTGAAATCATCGCGTGACCGCTAGGAAAACTATAAAAGCGGACATCTACCACTCGCTCCCAAAGTTGAGGTCGATCGCGAGCAAACAGTTGTTTAAGCAAGGTGTTTAAGCCTACAGCCCCAATAATTGCCAGTGCAATTGTCAGTGCTTCTGAACGGTGGCTGCGTACCAGCAATATAGTCCCTAAAGCGAGGCAAATAACGAACAGTAACCGGGGTTCGCCCAAAAACGTAAAGCCGATCATAATTCGATCGAGTAGAGGAGCGTGCAGCCTCTTGAGAGCGAGTAAAATTTCCGTATCAAAGGCGCGGGTTTCCTTTTCCAAGACTTCTTGGGCGATCGCAGCAAATCCCCACAAGGCAAAAGCCGCGATCGCTAATCCCGCCAGCCGAATTGCCGTAATCAGTGATAAAAGTTTAGAGCGCATTTTTTTAGCTTACCTCTCACATCCAAAAGCCGCATGATTTCACTATCCAAAAAATATATCTCTAAGTTCCTCCTAGCTATTGCATTAGTCATCCTTTCTAGCTGCTTTGGCAAGGCAATCAGCACCACTGCTAATTCCCCACAGCCTGAAGTCACGGCCGTGCGATCGCCCCAAACCTCGGAACTTAACGCTCAAAAACCCAACACCTCCTCCCAAGAAACCCAGAAATTTGCCCCACCTATCGGCTGCACCCTTGGCAAAGACTGCTACATTTTCCATTACGTAGATAGAGATCCTAGTCCCGCTGCCGTTGACTTTGGCTGCGGTAGGCAAACCTACGATGCCCACGATGGGACAGACTTCGGCATTCCTGACGAGAAAGCAATGGCTAAAGGCGTACCCGTCAAAGCCGCTGCTGCTGGTAAAGTCCTCCGCGTGCGAGACGGAGTTCAGGATCGGCGGGTGCAGGATCAGACTACCAAAGACCAAGTTAAAAGCATTGAATGCGGCAATGGCATGGTAATCGATCACGGCAATGGTTGGGAAACCCAATACTGCCACCTTCGCCAAGGTAGTGTTGCCGTGAAACCGGGAAATCAGGTAGAAAAAGGCACAGTATTGGGCATGGTGGGAGAATCTGGTTTAGCGTCTTTCCCTCACGTCCATCTCACTATTCGCTATCAAGGTAAGACTGTAGACCCGTTTGTAGGGCCTTCTACTCAGTCTGGCTGCCAGGTGGCGAAAAATCCACTGTGGGATCGACCGCTAGATTATGTGCCTACAGGTTTAATTAGGGCTGGCTTTTCCACTCAAGTGCCCGAAATGAACGATGTATGGCAAGGGAAATTTGCCGAAACCACACTTGCTGTAAATAGTCCAGCTATTTTGTTTTGGGTGCAAGCTTTCGGAGTGCTTCAGGGCGATCGCGAATACTACAAATTATTAGCTCCCAATGGTCAAGTTATTGGAGAGAATACAAATGAAATAAAATCCTCCAACCGCGCCTGGATCAGTTACGTTGGCAAAAAGAATCGGGGAAATTCCACACTTACCCCTGGAATTTGGCGGGCAGAATACCAATTGAAGCGGGGGGATAAAGTCTTGATTGACTTGAAACGGCAGGTGGAGTTGCGTTGATTAATCTGAGGACTAAAGCCAATTGGTAGAAGCGATCGGATCGACTTGTAGGGTGCGTAAAACTCAGCAATCAGATGAGAGAATAAGGGTGCGATCGTCTGACGCATCCTATTAATTTTGCTATTTGTGTAATCCCAATTCCTCGATCTACAGCTACAGATTTGCCCTCTGTAGTCCCTAAGCCGGGTAGATATTTGTAGTCATAGTTTCAAGAATTGGTATAAGTCCTAATTTTTTTAAGCAACATTTTGACGTAAAGGAATTTTAATCACAAATTCTGTTCCTGTCCCTGCTTCTGAGATACAATACAATCGCCCTCGATGCTCTATCGTCACAATTTGATAACTAATAGATAGCCCCATTCCCGTACCTTTACCTACTGGTTTAGTTGTAAAAAATGGGTCAAATAGCCTTTGTTTTACTTCCTCTGTCATACCGCAGCCATTATCCGCGATCGAGATTCTAACTCGATCTGATTTATGCAAACTCGTAGTAATCCTAATGATCTTTTTCTCTCCCTGATGCCGAGCTTCTAAAGCATCAATAGCATTCGTCAAAATATTCATAAATACCTGATTAAGTTGACCTGCATAGCACTCGATAGGCGGCAGATTACCATACTCTTTTATAACTTCAATCCCAGCATATTTGGGGCTTCCATTTAGGCGACTCTGAAGAATCAT
>DATGYA010000602.1:0-21240 GCA_035298405.1 Kamptonema sp.
CCCCACTCAGCAAATCAGCTAAAACCTGCATCTGCCCCCAAGTCATTTCACTTTGCTCGGAGTAAGATACTTCATAGGGCGAGGCCTCCGAAGTCGGGTAACAATGCACAGCTTGCCAACCCATAGCCTCCAGTTGAGAAGCCCAGCGGCCAGCTTCCTCTAAAGTTGCTGCCACTACAAGTAAATTCCGCCCTTCCTGCTGTGCTAAAGCCGAAGTGGTCAAACCTTTAGGCAAACGGGGTACGCCAGAAAGTTCCAAGTACCCCTGCCGTTTTAGCTTGTTGAGGAGTTCTGTTGCGAGTTGCGATCGCCCAATGGTACGAATAATCGAAGAGAAAGCCATGTTTTATGGAAGTGCTTATACTACTGCGGGCAAAAAAGCCCCAGGATATTTACCTAACTTCTTCATTTTAGAGGGCTACAAACAGTACAACTGAACTAATTACACATTTCTGCTTAACGGAAGATGTTATTTTCTCTATATCTAGAGCTTTGATTGACAAGGAGCGCCTGCGGATAACTGGGAAAGAAGGTTTGCAGACAATTTTGACTGTCTCAGCTATATTTTCCGCCAACCTTCCCATACTATAACCTTCTCATGCGCTTCGCTGAAACCACCGATAATTTGACCAATGTCCTCAACCATAGACATTCTGATTATTCTGCTACTAATTGCCCTCAATGGACTGTTTGTGATGTCAGAGATGGCGATCGTCTCGGTACGGAAGGTGCGACTGCAACAAATGGCCAATTCCGGCTCGAAAAAAGCCCGCGTCGCGCTGGATCTGGCTAATGCCCCGAATCAGTTTTTACCCACTGTCCAGATCGGTATCACCCTACTCGCCATCGTCTCTGGTGCTTTTGGCGAAAGCACATTCTCTAAGAGGATAGAGCCGATTTTTCATCAGATACCCTTCCTTGCGCCCTACAGCCAGCCGATTGCCACAGTTATTGCAATTTTGATCGTCACCTATCTAACGCTGATTATTGGCGAACTGGTACCAAAGCGGCTCGCCTTGAACAACCCAGAACCGATCGCAGCCTTCGTTGCTATTCCACTGCGGATGCTCGCAAATATTGGCTCTCCTGCGGTGGGCTTGTTGAGCTATTCCACCGATCTGGTGTTGCGGCTGTTAGGCATTACGCCGTCTACGGAACCACAAGTTACCGAAGAAGAAATAAAAGTTTTAATAGAGCAAGGTACTGAAGCTGGAACCTTTGAAGAAGCGGAACAAGATATGGTTGAGAGGGTATTTCGTTTGGGCGATCGCAGAGTCAGCGCCCTGATGACTCCTCGACCAGATATTGTCTGGCTGGATCTAGAAGATTCAGGAGAAGAAAACCGCCAAAAAATGCTTGATAGCGCCCACTCTCGCTTTCCAGTTTGTCAAGGAGGCCTGGACAATGTTATCGGTTTAGTTCACGTTACTGATTTATTATCCCGCAGTTTAGCCGGTCAAAACCTTGACCTAACAGCACAATTAAGGCGACCACTATTTGTACCAGAAAGCACCAGAGGGTTGAAAGTTTTAGAGCTTTTTAAGCAGTTCAGCAACCACATTGCCTTAGTCGTAGACGAATACGGTGTCATTCAAGGATTAGTCACCCTCAACGATATTTTAGTCGAACTCGTAGGCGACATTCCTTCTATTGAAGATGAAGACGAACCGCAAGCTGTACAGCGCGAGGACGGTTCTTGGCTATTGGACGGAATGTTACCAGTAGAAGAGTTTTTTGAGCTTTTTGACCTTGAGGAATTATCCCCCGATCAGAGAGGGAGCTATCATACGATGGGCGGTTTCGTAATTACCAATTTAGGTCGAATTCCCACAGCAGCCGAGCATTTTGAATGGAATGGGTTAAAAGTTGAAGTCGTCGATATGGATGGCAACCGAGTTGATAAAGTGCTAGTAATGCCCGTACCTCTAGCATTAGAGCAACAGTCAACTGATGACAGTTAACTATAAATTGAAGTGATTAATTTCATAAAAAAAAACATTTGCTCTTATGGGTAGAGCTTGACTAAAGTAAAGTCATCAAAGAAAAACGCAAGCGAACATTAATTAGTTAGCTTCAACTAACTTCAATGAGCGCGATCGCGACGCAACTTGCCCTCTATAGTAATTCCTTGGAGAAAGAAATGATCCGGTTTTTCAAAGTGATGCTAGTGGTTTTAGTGCTTTCCATAAACTTAGTTGTAGCTCAGCCTTCTTGGGCTGGCAAGGATTTCACCAAAGGCGCTGATTATGCCGAAGTAACACAGGCATTGAATGAGCTTTTGCCACAAGCAAGCGATCCCTCCGTTGCGGGTTATACACCTGAGCAGTACCAACAGCGAGTGGCCGAATTGCAACAGCAGAAGCAGATTATCGAAACTGCGAAAAAGCGGGCTCAGTGCCGTAATGAAACCGGGCAAACTCTGGCAGTTTATGCGAATTTGCCGAAAAAATCGCCGACCCAACTTTATTTCTTGGCAACTGGTAAGATTACAGATGATGATTGGGACTGCGATGGTATTTACTTGCCAGCAGGGACTCAAGCTACTTTAGGCCCAACAGCGCAGGCACTTTCCTTGGCTGAGCCGGTTGCTATTAAGGTTGTAGATGGTACGCAGCTAGTTGCTAGAACAAGTGCAGTAACTGGTGGAATTGAGTTGAATGTTACTCCTGCTAAAGTTTTTAAAGCTGGTGAGACAAATTGGGTTCTACCTTCCTTTTCTCAGACTGAGATTAACGCACAAGTTCCTACACCGCAACTGATTGATTAATGGTTCTTTAGGAACGGTTAATAGTTAACATCTAACCGTTCCTCTACCATAATTTGAGAGTTTTACGAGCGCTAATTTAACGAGTAAATGTTATTTATTTCCTTTTTCCGATCTTAACTTGTTCAGAATAGAACTCCCCACATAATTTGCAAATATTTCTTCTCCTCTCTTATTATAGTGACAACAACTATCTATATAAACACTCTCCTTCGTTTTATCAAAAATATTCACAGCATCAAATATCCGAACATTATTTTTTTGCAAATTCCTAAACTTAGTAAAAAGTATTGGATATCCAATTCTCACAGCTTTTGCATAAGGCGTATCCTTATTAAAAGCTACCTTCTTCTCAGCTTCACTGAATACTCTTGGAGTCGTAAAGTATTGATTCGGTTGGAAAAAATGAAAATATAGAACATTGCTACTAGACAATACTTTATTCATAAAAATTGAGCTTTTAGCCCAATTATTTGCCATTTTCTCAAAAGCAACAGGATCTTTTAATACAGCATCCTCACCATTTACATAAATCACACTTCCTACTGATTTCTTTCCTTGTTTTTTCCGCTCCTTGTCAAACTTAATTAAATCTTGGCGATAATCGTTGACTAATCTTTGAATATAGAGAGAAGTAAAAGCATTACATAAAGCCAATTTACACCCTTTTAATGTTTCTACAGCCTCGTTAATCCGATCTTTATTCTCCTGAATTCTCAATACTGCTATCAGAGCTTTTGTAGATAGGGAATTATTTGCTAAACTTGTCAGCGGTTGCAAGTGCTGAACGCTTGGCATAGATATATCAATCTTTTCACGATTATTTAAACTCGCGAGCGCCACTTCATTAAAGCCATCTATATTAATGACCATATCCATTTCTTGCCCTAACATTAAAAAGTAGTTCAAAATCAGCAATTGTTGCGGTTGCTTGTACCCCCCTGTAGCAAAAGACAAAATTATTACTTCCTTATTTTTTAATTCGGGAAGCTGTTTCAAGTGTTTAGCAACGATTTTATTTTGGATTTCAAAAATAGAAAAATTAGAAGCTACTGAACCCCCAAATATCCCGACAATAAATTGATTTTTATTTTTCTTTTTAAAAGGATAGTCATAGGGCGAAAGAAAACCGTAGTTATTAATTTTAAATCCTGGTCTAAAATCCTCACCTGGTTTTTGAACAAATCCAAAAAAAGGATGAATTCTTTCTACAATTGACTCATTCAGTCGCACTCCTTCTAAATCTATGCCTAAGTCAGGGTTGGTTTTTGGCTTTTCCCTAGTGTAGAAAAACTGATTATTTTTCACAAAGTATAAGCCAAGAGAACCCGCTTCAAGGAAAAAGAATAAAAGCAATAAGTTGATTGCTGCAAGTTTAAATATTTCTTTGCTTCTTTTAACTAAGTTGAAATCTTTCATCACCGCGTACTATTCCTGATTGTCTAATTTTTGTAGTTGTTATTTCAAGTTACAATATCATCAATCTTGGCAATTTAGGTGTTATTTTTCCTCTCTTAATCGTTGGACAATAGAGCTAGAAATATAGGTTGCTAATATTTCATCTCCTGTTTCATTATAATGACAGCAGGCATCTTTGTAAACAGTTTCTTTGGTATTATCTAAAATATTGACTGCGCTAAATATATTAAGCTTAACCTTTTGCAAAACCTCAGCCTGTGACAATAACAAAGGATAGCCTCTTTTCACCGCCGCAGAATACGGACTATCCGGACTTAGATAAAGTCGCTTTTCTTCTTCAGTAAATACCCGCTTTGTGGGATAATACTGGTTGGGTTGTATGAATTGAAAATATTTAATACTCCTTTTAGCTAAAAGTTGTTTCATCATTAGAGAAGACTCAGACCAAACGGCGACCATTTTTTCAAAAGCAGCAGCATCATCTAAAACTGCTTTTGCTTTGGGAATATAAACTATATTATTTTTACCATCTGTAGCATTAGATTGTTTTACATTCTGGTCATAAGCAACAATTTGTTTTTGATAATCTTCAACTAATCGTTTAAGCTGGAACGATCTCATCGTATAACACAAAGCTAATTTACAAGTGTCTAAGTTATTAATGGTTTCTCTTAACTGCTTTTTCGTTTCGGTAATTTTTACTATGGAATTCATCACTTCTGGCGATAAACTATTATTAGCTAATCCCGTTAGTGGCTGTATGTGCTGAACGCTAGGCATCCCGACATCGACTTGAGCTTTATTGTTTAAGTTGGAAAGTGCCACTTCGTTAAAACCGTCAATGTTAACGACCATATTAAATTCTTGACCCAAAGCTAGAAAGTAATTTAAAATTAATAATTGTTGTGGTTGTTTGTACCCACCATTAGCAAAATTTAAAATAATTATTTCTTTATTAGCAAATTCGGGAAAACTCTTCAATTTTTGAGAAAATCTTTTGGTGACATATTCATCAATAGCAAAATTATTTGCCACTGACCCTCCAAAAATTGCCACAATAAATTGATTTTTGTCTTTTTTAACAAAAGGGTATTCATAAAGTGAAAAGAAGCCGTGTCTATTAACTTTTAAGCCTAACTGTTCGTTAGTAAATGCTCCTTGCTTGAGCACATAGCCAAAAAAAGGATGAAGTCTTTCAACAATGGATTCATCTAACCTAACTCCTGTTCGCTCTAAGTCAGTTACGATTTTCTCTTGAGTTTTGCCTCTTGTATAAAAGAAGGTTTTGTGGTTAATAAAATAAAAAGCTAAGGATAGACTTTCCAGGCAAAGGAAGGTGACAGCTAAGTTAATAGTAATTAAGCTTAACAGGTTTTTAGCTTTTTTGACTAATATATCATCTTTCATAAAATCTAAATTAACTATTGTTTAACACTTTTGGGTTGAAGCAGTTTCACTCTTTCGCATAGCTTTTCAGCAATCATTTTAGCAGCAAGCCTATGCCCTTCAGGGTTCCAGTGGCCACCGCAAGCTAAGGAGTTATCAAACCCATGCAGGCAAACCTTATTCTGTTCAGCATAAGTCTGGAACGGTTGAGCTAAATTTAATACAGGAAACCCCGTGCGATCGCCTAGTGCTTGTATTCTGCGATCGGCGTAAAATAAATCCTGAATCTTGTATTGCTGCATAAATTCTTTTGTCTTTAAAGGATCGGGCTGAACTTGCATCGGATCGCCGATATTAACAAGTAGAAAATCTGCCTTTTTTTGTACAACTTCATCGCGCATTAATACAATCAATCCCTCAGTTACTCGCCATGCTTCTTTCCAATCTACATTTTCAGGTTCTTTCAAACTTTTAGCACTTAAATCTGCAAAGTTATCTGATATCTGACTCTTCTTGATATCTAATTCAACCTTTTTAGCCACCTGTAAAATTCGGGAATTGTTGACCAGCCAAGTCGGGAACCTGTCAACTATTGAAACAGCATAGCGGTTGCGATCGACTGTAGGCAGATTGCGAAATGACATATCCTCTACTAATTTGCCATTTCGATCGTAAGTAAAAAACGGTCGGTAATGGTCGTATTCAAGTTGACGCGAGTTGTTAATAATGTCATTGCCGATAAAAAAGGCAAGGATGACAATATCAGGCTTGTAATCCCATACCTTTTCTCGTAAAGTAATCAATTCTTGGGCAGTACCATATCCCTGTACTCCAAAATTAATTACTTCAACTTGCTTACCTTTGAGAGATTCGCATTTTCCCAGTCTATTTTCCATTTTTGCCCAAAAAGTTCTTTCCATGGGCACATGGATTGCCTCTGTGAAAGAATCTCCCAGTACGGCAATGCGGAAGGCATTTTTAGGTTTAGCTTTATTGTGTTCGCGATCGCGCAAACCATCACTATTAATTCGCACGTAACTACTACCCTCACCCCGCCACTCACCTGCTGCACCAGGTTTTAGCCCCCAGCCGCGATCGGGATCGGAAGTGTGAAAAATAGTCGGCGCTGAGTCTACAACTTCTCCTATCTTCTGATAGCCAGTTACGTTAGCAGCCCGCAACCCCACTTCACCAATTAACACCCCAACCGCCAAACTGCCGAGTGTCAATCCTAAATTGACACCCCAATTTTTCAGTTTGCTCATTATCTCAAAACAGCGTATAGATAAAGGGGGCAATCACAGAAGTCTGACTTAATACAATCAAAGCTCCCAAAAGAACTAAGGTAATAATCAGGGGCAGTAACCAATACTTTTGGCGTTCTTTCATAAACGCCCATATATCTTTAAGAAAGTCTAATGTTGCTTCAAACATTAGAAAGGTCGCTCCATACTAACTGTTGTTCTGACTTTGCTTGGCACGCGGTAGGTTTCGCGATCGCCTTCTAATTTGCGCTGCATTGGATCTTCACCAAATAAGCGCTTAATCATTCCCATCGGCATTACGATCAAATAAAACACTATCCCTAAAACAATTGGTGTTTCAATTGCATTTAGGATCAATCCAAACCTCATCCATGCGTGGTAAACAGGATTTAATGTTCTCGGTGCAGCTAGCCCTAAACCACCCATTACACCCGCTATAATCCAAGGCCACCAAGGTGTAGGATGGTGTCGCAGCCAAGGGATTAATAGACCAAAAAGAACAGCAATTAATCCCCCAATTAGCAGTCCAAATTCGCGAAGTCCTTTATCGTCAAGTTTGCGTATTTCGTGATTACTCATCAAACTTTGTTAGTTGTTAGTTGTTAATTGTTAGTTGTTCGTTGTTCGTTGTTCGTTCTTGGTTATTAGTTGTTGGTTGTTTGGTATTAGCTATTAGTTGTTACTGGTTAATAGTGATTTTTCTTCCTAGTTAAAAACTCGTTTTTAACTTAACTAACAACTATCCACTAACAACTATCCACTAACTAATCCAATTCAAATTCTTGTTTCCAAGAATCATCTTGTTTCCAAGGAATTTGTTCTGACTTAGCCAATAAGAAATTCTCCACTACCAGATAATCCATTTCAGTCCGCATAAAGCAGCGGTAAGCATCCTCTGGACTACAGACAATCGGTTCACCCCGGACATTAAAAGAAGTATTAACTAGCACCGCAGAGCCAGTTCTCTTCTCAAAATGACGAATTAATTCATAGTACCGGGGATTGGTTTCTTTGTGAACTGTCTGGATGCGAGCCGAGTAATCGACGTGGGTGACAGCGGGAATTTCTGAGCGGGGAACGTTCAGCTTGTCAATGCCAAAAAGTTGCTCCTGCTGAGCTGTCATCGGAATTCGCAGACTTTCTTTCACAGGAGCTACTAATAGCATATAAGGGCTAGAGTGGTCAATCTCAAAATAATCTGAAACTCGTTCCGCCAAAACTGAGGGTGCAAAAGGTCGGAATGATTCCCGGTATTTGATTTTTAGGTTCATCACCGATTGCATCTTGGTATTACGGGGATCGCCAATAATCGAGCGCCCTCCCAAAGCGCGGGGTCCAAATTCCATTCGGCCTTGAAACCAGCCAACAACATTGCCTTCATCCAAAATTTCAGCTAAGCGAGGCATGAGTTCTGCATCATCAAGCCGTTGATAACTGGCTTTAATGCCATCCAGATACTCAAGAATCTCTGCATCAGTAAAACGCGGCCCTAGATACGATCCCCGCATCTGGTCATTGCATGATAATTTAGCCGCAGATTTAGTTGCGATCGCAGCAGTTTTCACAATTCCAGAGGCTTCTGTTTCCCCCGATAAATCCCCTAATTCTCCTACCAACCAATTACTAACATTGCGCTGCTGCTCGCTGTATTGATACCAAATCGCCAAAGCTGCGCCTAAAGCACCCCCTGCATCTCCCGCAGCGGGTTGAATCCAAATATCTTTAAAAGGCCCTTCTCGCAAAAGCCTACCGTTGGCGACGCAGTTGAGGGCGACTCCCCCTGCTAGGCAAAGATAATCGGCATTGAGTTCTTTGTGGACTGTTCTACCCAGGCGCAGCACCACCTCTTCAGTAACAACTTGGATGGATGCGGCGATATCCATTTCTCGCTGAGTCAGTTTACCTTCAGCTTGGCGTGCCGGCCCGCCAAATAGTTCGGCAAACTTTTGGTTTGTCATCGTTAAGCCAGTGGCGTAGTTGAAATAATCCATGTTCAACCGGAAGGTGCCATCGTCTTTGAGGTCAAGCAAATGAGTCAGGATTTTATCTACATACTTGGGTTCGCCGTAAGGCGCTAAACCCATCAGTTTGTACTCACCAGAGTTAACTTTGAAGCCTGTGTAGTAAGTGAAGGCTGAGTAGAGCAAGCCAAGGGAGTGGGGAAAGTCGATTTCCCACTGGGGCGTGAGTTGGTTCCCGTCTCCCCACCAAACCGAAGTTGTTGCCCATTCGCCTACGCCGTCTAGACAGAGCACGGCTGCTTGCTGGAAAGGACTAGGGAAAAAGGCTGAGGCGGCGTGGGCTTGGTGATGTTCAGTAAACAGTAATGGCGGAACTCTGGAGGTTTTGCAGTTGGCCATTGCTGCTAACTCTCTTTTGAGTAAAGTTTTGAGATAGAGTTTTTCTTTTAACCATACTGGCATTGCCGCCAGGAAGGAGCGAAAGCCTTGAGGGGCATAAGATAGGTAAGTTTCTAGAAGCCGCTCGAATTTAACTAGGGGTTTGTCGTAGAAGACGATACGATCTATTTCCCTGAGTTCGATTTTTGCTTCTTTGAGGCAATAGGCGATCGCATTTTCAGGAAATCTCGCGTCATGCTTCTTGCGGGAAAATCGCTCTTCCTGCGCGGCGGCGATAATTTCGCCATCGGAAATTAAGGCGGCGGCGCTGTCGTGGTAGTACGCCGAGATACCGAGTATGTTCATTCCTCTCCTCACAAATAGCAATGGGTTGAGCTGATGACTATTAAGAATAGAATAAGAGATAGATTATAGCTCTATGAATACTAATTTGCAGTTGAAAAAGTTGCGTAGGCGTAGCTAGCCGCAGGCATCTCTCCCCACTTTCAGCCAAACTCAGCGCCCCAATATGCGCCGCCGTATCACTCTTAAGTATACTGCTACCGGAAATTGATACATTTCTGTTACCAGCCACAAGACAATACCCAGATGCGATACTAACGCTAAACCTGTCCAAGCAGTAGGGAACCATGACAGTCTACTACCAGGAATTGGGGGAAAATAGTAAGCGGCAAAGCCCAGCAATGTGGGCGGAAGGAAAATCAAACCAACTGCTGCCACTAAATAACCCCATCCCAGTTCTACCCCCTCTAGGTGTGCTCCGATCCAATTGCGACCATTCCACCGCCAAGTCATCGGCGGTTCCCTATCTGCCATCTTTAGTACCTGTCTTTCAACATTGGCGATAAAAATATGCTGGCAAAAGTCACAAGCCAACGCCTCCATCAGCGGTAGAGTGGAAATTTGACCCCAGCGACAGACTGGACAAGGATATGCACCAATTCCTGTGAAAGGATGGGCTAGATTTTTTTGTGGTTGCATATATATTGCTAATTGTTAATTGTTAATTAAAAGTATTACCTACACAGAGGACAAGGGAAGAGGGAACGGGGAACGGGGAACAGTAAAGATTTCAGGCTTGTTAATATTTCTTAACACAGTGTTGTTTACTTTTCCCTCTTCCCTCTTCCCTCTTCCCTCTTCCCTCTTCCTTCTTCCTTCTTCCCTCTTCCTTCTTGCCGATCGCTTATCAGTTGAGATAAGGTTGACAAATTTACCATAAAATGCAACCAACAATGAATTTCTTGGAGTCTGGGCCGCCTGTTCTGTGGCGACAAGTTGGCGGTTTAGCTGCTGTCCAGGGAGCCATTACCCTGACATGGATGATTTACCGAATTTATCTGCCTCAACTGCTCGCGGGCTTTGGGTTTCCAGGGCTAGACTTGGGAGTGCAAATTCTAGAAGACGCTTTAGGAGTCGTAGTGGAACCGATAATGGGGGGACTTTCCGACCAACAACGGCAATGGATGGGAACTCGCTTTCCACTGATTTCTTTGGGAATACTACTCTCTTCAGCTTTATTTATTGTTATTCCTGCGATCTTTATTTTTGGCAAACCTTACGTAATTTTCCACTGGTTATTACCTGTAGTGCTGGTAGGGTGGGCATTAGCGATGGCAGTGTTTCGAGCTCCGGCTTTGTCGCTACTGGGACAGTATGCGGCTAAAACTAAGCTACCTCAAGCAATGAGTATTTTGATTTTAACAGGCGGATTGGCAGGAGCCGCAAGACCGATCGCTAGTAATTTTATTCTGAGTTTAGGGCCTGCGATTACTTTCGCGATCGGTTCTCTGGTGTTATTAGGGGCGGTAGCAGTATTGCGTTCTGTCAAACCTGACGCGGCTATTTCAGAAATACCAAGCGATATTACAGCAAATCAAAAGATTTCGATTCCTTTACTAGGCTTGATTGGTGTGACTGGCATGAGCATAGCTTGGGGAACTCGCTTAATGCTGGGCGAGATTTTCCCGAAAGTCTTGAAAACTCAAATTGCGGATGCAGATGTAAAATTGCTGATGACAGGAATTGCGATCGCTTTAGCTTTTGCTTCTCTACTCGCAGGAATTGTGGCCACACGCGCTGGAAATCAGCGATCGATGTTGGCGGGTTTGGCAGCCTGTGCAGTTTTCTTGCAGGGATTAGTTTTTGCTCAGGGGGCGGCAACCGTATGGATCTTAATAATTGCTCTGATTGCTAGTTACAGCTTGGTTGCAAATGGGGCGGTTCCCTTTGCCCTGTCCCTAGTACCGCCGCATCGGGGAGGATTAGGTGTAGGAGTATATTTTGGTGGTTTTTCCTTGGCAATGAGTTTGTATGGATTTGCCTTTGGCCCACTCTGGGGGATTGCTCAGGTTCAGGCAGCAATTGTGGTCGCGATCGCTTTTTTACTAGCAGCCACTTGCATTACCCTCAGCACTATAAATAATTTTAGAGTTTAGTATGCTGAGGGCTAAAAATTGAGAATTAGGAAGAACCTTTTGAGAAATTACCAGTTAACAGTTAACCGTTAACAGTTAACTTTTGTTCCGTTTCCCAAGCTGCCACAGTACCCCCCGCAGTTAAACAGAAATAGCGCCTAGTTGATTCCGGCATTGTTACCCCCGCTAATTGAGCACCCTCAAAGTTAGCTCCCATTAACGTTGTCTCGCTCAAGTCTGCTTCGCTCAAGTCTGCCTGAGATAACCTTGTCCAATTTAAGTTCGCCTGCACTAGGGAAGTTCGCGCCAGATTTGCCCCTGTTAAATCTGCTCCCGTTAACTTAACGCTACGCAACTGAGCTCCAGATAGATTAGCCGCCACCAAATTAGAGCCTTCCAAGTTAACTCCATTTAGTCTTGCTTCGCTCAGGTTGACCCCATTGAGATCTGCCCCGCCCAAATCAATGCCGTTGAGGTGAGCTTTCCTCAGACTGATACCCGTTAGTTGAGCGCCAAAAAGTTTTGCGCCACTCAGTTTGGCAGCGTAGAGATTTGCCCAATTGAGATTTGCCCCCGTCAGGTTTGCGCCCCGTAGGTTGGTTAATTGCAAGTCTGCACTGCATAAATTGGCATTCCAGAGAATAGCATTTCGCAGATTAGCACCAGTGAGATTAGCACCGCTCAGCTTTGCCCTGGGCAGTTTTGCCTTTACTAGGAAAGCTCCACTGAGATTGGCTTTTGTGAGATCGGCATCCGCTAATCTGATTTCACCCATTTTGGCAAAACTCAGAATTACTCTGTGGAGGGAAGCACCGTTTAGTTCTGCTTTGGTGAGAAAAGCCCGACTCAGATTAGCTCCCGACAAGTTAGCGCCCGATAGGTTGACCCCGATTAATATGGCTCCGCTAAGGTCAGCCCCGCTGAGATCGGCACCAGCAAAATCTCTTTCTCCGTTCTCGTAATACTTGAGCAGTTCGCTTACTTTCATAGGGGCAGACTCCCGTTAGCAGAAATTTAGCTATATATGTGAACTCTTTATAAAGATTTTATATTATCTCAGGCTTCGCGATCGCGTTTATAAAAAAATGGGTAATAAGTAATTTAGTATCGATTACCCATTACCCATTAACCATTACCCATCACCCATCAACCATCGCTCAACTTGAGTATCTGAGCCGTAACCACCAAACTTTCCTCGTAAAGCATATCCCTGCCAGAACCCTGCAATTGCTGAGAGAGTAACTGCTCCGTCTGCTGATCGAATAACGGCGTTACCTGATTGATCCTGCCAGTTTGAGCTCCGCCGTGAGCCTCCATCCGCATACAGCCCCCCGTTTCCGAACACAGAACCGTAGAGCAGTCAGCGCGATCGTTCGTAGAACCCAGACGCAGAGCAATTAAATCACCTTGGATCTCTCCGGTATCAGCGGTAGGAATAGCCGCCAACTCCGCCTCCACAGAGCGCCCTTCAGCTCCCACGAATTTAATTCGCTTAATTTGGTAATCGCCATCTTCCTGTTGCAAAGAAAGCGGACGCCACTGCAACCTGGAAGCCAACCAGCCCAAAAACATCAGCGCTTGACTAGAATTCCCCTTTTCGTAATCAATTGTCACCCGATCGATTTCCTGAATCGCTGCGCGGCGTTCCGGCGCGTCAAAAGCCTCAGCCGTCAACTCTTGCCAGGGAGCCAGCCTGCGCCAATTGAGATCGGAAATCGGAATTCCCTGGTCTTTTAGATTTTGCAGTTCCAGCAATTCTGTTTCTGGGTCAGCAAAAAAACTTGAATCTACAATCACCGAACTACTAGCAGCAGCCAACCGTTGGAACAAGCCTAGATCGGCATCAGGCGTTGCCTTCCACCATAGGAACTTCGGCAAATCCTCAATCATCAGAGCCGTAACAATGGCGCTCACTCGTTCCAAAGCTGCCTCCGCACCTCGGAGTGTGATGTATTCGCAGCAGATTAATGTACTACCACTGCGTTTGTGAACAGGGCAGTAAGCTGAGACTTGAGCTGTTACACCCCGATCTTCCCCCGCAGTCGGGCAAAGGGCAATAATCCGGCAGGGATTAGCGGCCGCGATCGCATCTGCAATACCTGTCCCGCTAGCACTTAAACTGTTGCTAGCAGCTACAGACTTATCTTGCATAGCCTCGCTTAAACTTTTCTTAGCGAATTCTTCCCGCAGCCTATCAAGTAGTTCGGTGTTAGTTTTGCCAGTTCTCGGCATCCCATAAGCCTTCTGAGCTGCCCGCACTCCAGCCACAGTCAGGGGCCCACTAATACCATCAATCGGTCCTGAGTAAAATCCTAGAGCCGCCAATAATTGCTGAGTTTCTTCCGGTTCGTAAACCACAAAAGTAAACGTTGTCGCTCTAGTAGCAACTGGAAAATCGCCATTACTCCCAGTTTCTCTGTAACTTTCCCAAATCTGGCTTAATTCCGCCTCTATCTGATCGATAGAAACATCTTTAGGAGCTTGCAGGGAAACAATAGGAGGAGCTTTAATCGGTGTCATTGTCATAGATTTTGCGTCCTTTGTATTTACTTATTGCTAATAGCTAATGGCTCATAGCTAATTTGCTATTTAGGAGTTGAGAAATTAAATATTTAACTCAAAACTCTTTCTGACCCATTAGCCATTAGCTATTAGCTATTAGTCATTAGCCATTTTTAGAATCTGCGCCACCTGCGACCATCTCTGTTAATTAGCTGTTCTGCTTCAGTCGGCTCCCAAGTACCCGCTTCATATTGGGGAACCAGTGTTGGGTTAGTTGGAGCATCCCAAGCACTAAGTGCTGGCGTTACCAAACGCCACGCTTCTTCTACTTCATCAGCACGGGTGAATAAAGTTTGGTCTCCTAGCATACAATCCACCAACAATCTGTCATAAGCGTCAGAAGATGTCACCCCAAACGAAGAACCATAGCTAAAGTCCATATCTACCGTCCGAGTTCGCAAATCTGAGCCTGGTCGCTTCCCTTCAAAGCGTAGCGAAATTCCTTCATTCGGGTATACCCGCATCGTCAGCACGTTCGGACTCGCTTGTTGAGCCGCCGATTGAAAAATTAATAGCGGCACTTCCCGAAACTGGATCGCAATTTCACTAATTTTCTTCGGCAATCGCTTCCCAGTTCGCAGGTAGAAAGGAACACCCTGCCACCGCCAGTTATCTACCATAAACTTCATAGCAACATAGGTGGGGGTGATTGAGTTGGGATCTACCCCTGGTTCCTCCCGATAGCCAGGTACAGGTTTGCCCTTCATCCAGCCAGCAGAATATTGACCCCTAACTGCTGAAAACTCGAGGTTATTTACATCAGCCAAGCGGCTAGCTTGGAGTACCTTCAGTTTTTCTGTGCGGATACTGTCCGCGTCTAGGGAATTGGGCGGTTCCATTGCCGTGAGACAGAAAATTTGCATCAAGTGGTTTTGCAACATATCCCGCAAAGCCCCGGCTGATTCGTAGTAACCAGCTCTATCTTCTACGCCTACGGTTTCTGCCACCGTGATTTGTACGTGATCGACAAATTGCCTGTTCCACAGCGGCTCGAAGATAGCGTTGGCAAACCTAAAAACCATTAAATTCTGAACAGTTTCTTTGCCGAGGTAGTGGTCGATTCGGTAAACTTGCTGTTCTGTGCAAACCTTTTGTACTACTCGGTTAAGGGCTTTGGCGGAACTCAAGTCGCGACCAAAAGGCTTTTCGATTACTAGACGCTGCTTGGTGGGATCGCTTAACATTCCTGCCGAACCAAGTTGCCTAATTGCTTCGGGGAAAAAATTTGGGGACACGGAAAGGTAGAACACGCGATTGCCCCGCGTCCGCCTTTGCTCGTCGAGTTCAGCTAGAAAAATTTTTAATTTTTGATAGCTTTCGGGGTTGTCAATGTCGCCGGGAAAGTAGTACAAGCCTTGAGCGAAGTCTTTCCAGAATTCTTCAGGGCCGATACCGCCGCCAAATTCCTCGATTCCTTCCCGCATTTGCTCGCGGAAGTAATCGTGACTCCAGGGGCGGCGAGCTACACCCACTACTGTGATTTCGGCGGGCATTCGGCGATCGCGCTTCATTTGATAGATTGCTGGTACCAGTTTGCGCTGTGTCAAGTCACCAGAGGCTCCGAAAATAACTAGAATTTGGGGATCGGGCATCCGTTCTTGGCGCAATCCTACCCGCAGGGGATTTTCTAATAGCGTTACCATCTACTTTTTGGCTCCTTCTATAGCTTCGAGTCTTGCTAATACAGCTTGATAGTTGGCTGTCATTTCTGCCAGTTGTTGGGTTAGAGAGCTGACTTGGGCTTTGAGATCGTTAATTTGCCCCTCGTACTCAGCTTTAACTTCAGCCCTAATTTCTTCTCTGAGTTCAGCTCTGATTTCCTCGGTGAGTTCTGCCTTAACTTCCTCACGAATTTTCACTCTCTCGGAAGCTAGGCGAACATCCCAGTCAAGATCCCGCTGCCGCAGTTCAGCTTTTAACTGCCGATTTTCAGCTCGCAACTGCTCCAATTCCAAAGCAACCGCAGCCGAACGGCGATCCCTTTCTATGTTTTGCTGCTTAATTTGTTCCTTAAGCCGCTGATTCTCCGATCGCAACTGCTCTAATTCAGCGCTAGCCTTAGAACTTCTTCCTGTCTTCTCTGAACCGACTCGTTCTTCAACTAGACGCTGAACGGCTGCACCAGTTGGATTGCCGTTGGGTGCTAACCCCACTGCCTCTTGCCAAATTTCCAGTTGTAGCTCTGGTGAAAGTCCTTTCAAAGGACGAACTTGATTTTCTCTGTTCGGAAATTTGTCCACAATTGTGGACAAATTTTCCATGATTTCGGCCGCGTCAATAAACTGATAGGCTCTTGTTTTGGATATGCCCCATTTTTTGTGGCAATAAGCCTCAAAGGTTCGATGGGTTTCCCGATACAGTCTATTTTCCCGAATCTCATCCAGAGCCTTGCCAACCTCATAAAAGGTTTGAAGCCCTTGTTCTACAACCAATTCTAATTCTTGAAGCCGACGCTGTTCCGCAGCATCGAGTTGGGTGTCCGCATACTCAGTGTCAAGCACATCATTTGAAGTTAACATGACAATTCCTTAGCAAGGGGATTGATAGAATTCAGAAGTCAGGAGTGATACCAAATCAGAGCCTTTAAGAACCGCTTTCGCCTGTGAGGGCCCACAGGGAAGAGGAATAAAGTTAAAGGGCTAATGGTAGTAGATTTGATATCACTTACTATTTTGTATCCTGACTCCTGACTGGTTCTGCCTCGGCAATTACAGATCGCGTTACTAAACCGGAGCGAGCCGCTGCACTTTATCTTCTAAGGAGTTGATGAGCGATTGGAACGGTTGCACAAATTTGTCAATCCCGTCTAGAAGCAAGTCTGCCATTACTTTGTCTAGGTTGATGTCGATGTCGGGATCTTTGAGATTGGCAATCAAGTTGTAGGCTTCTTGAACGTTGCTCTCGATCCGAGGTGCAACGTCGCAATGGTCAAAACACGCTTCAATGGTACTCGGTGGCAGGGTGTTGACGGTTTCGGGGCCTAGTAACTCATCTACATACATAACATCGCTGTAAGCTGGATTTTTAGTTCCAGTGGAAGCCCACAGTAGCCGTTGTACTTTCGCACCTTTGGCAGCTAAAGCTTGCCAGCGATCGCTAGCAACTATCTCTTTATACTTCTGGTAAGCAATCTTGGCATTGGCGATCGCGACTTTCCCCTTCACCTGCTCCAATTTAGCTTTCATCGAGATATCGGTGACACCTTTGAGTTTCTCGTCAATCTGAGCATCGATATTACTGTCAATCCGGCTCAAAAAGAAACTAGCAACTGAAGCAATCTTGCTGACATCCCCACCTTTAGCTGCCAATGCTTCCAATCCCCGAATGTAAGCCCAAGCAGTCTCAACGTAGCTTTCTACCGAAAACAGCAGCGTCACGTTGACATTGATACCTTCGCTGATGACTCGTTCCACTGCGGGTAAACCTTCCGCCGTTCCCGGAATCTTAATCATCACATTTTCTTTGCCGATCGCCTGGTAATACCGCAGCGCTTCACTAATAGTGCTTTCAGTATCATTTGCGATCGTCGGCGGTACTTCGATACTGATATAGCCATCTAAACCGTTTGACTCTTCGTAAACGGGGCGGAAGATATCACAGGCGTGGCGAATATCCTCAAACACCAGAGACTCGTAGATATCCAGTACCGACTTCTTGGCACGGATACCAGCTTCGATATCAGCATCATAGATGGCATTACCCGCGATCGCCTTCTCAAAAATCGCTGGATTAGAAGTAATCCCTCGTAGCCCTCGGCTCTCAATCATTTGTTGGAGTTCCCCCGACTCAATCAGATTGCGAGTCAAGTTGTCCATCCAGATACTCTGACCGAGGTCTTTAATCTCTAACAGGTGATTCGTTGTCATTAGTTCAACTCCTAACTTGGTAATTGTTAACGGTTAACAGTTAACTGTTAACCTTTAACCGTTAACTAAATGTTCACTGGTAACTGTTCACTGGTAATGCCAAATCCAGGATTGTTAAGTGTTAACTGTTAACTAAATGTTCACTGCTAACTGGTCATTGGTAAGGGAGTGCTAACAACCAACTACTAACAAGTAACAACTAACAATCAACCATTACTTAGTCGATGGGTTTGCAGAGCGCGATTGCTCTTTAATAAACGACTCCACCAGCTCTACATCTTCTTTGCTGCCAATAATTAAAGGGGTGCGCTCGTGCAATTTGCTTGGCACGATGTCCAAAATCTCCTCGCTTCCTGTACTTGCCCGTCCGCCAGCTTGCTCGATCAAAAAGGCTAAAGGAGCCGATTCATAGAGTAAGCGCAATTTGCCCTCCGGCTTCTTAACAGTCCCAGGGTACAAAAACACGCCGCCTTGAAGTAAAATTCGGTGGAAATCTCCTACTAAAGCCCCCCCATAGCGAGCAGTGTAACCTTCGTGGCGGTGTACGTAGCGAATGTAGTCCCGGATAGATTCCTCCCACTGCCAAAAGTTGCCTTCGTTAACGCTGTAAATTGGCCCGTGTTCTGGAACCTGGATGTTTTCACTTGATAAAATAAACTCCCCCAAACTGGGGTCGAGAGTAAATGAGTGAACACCCTTGCCAATCGAGTAAACTAGCATCGTACTAGGGCCGTAGAGAACGTAACCCGCAGCAATTTGCTTGCGCCCGTGTTGCAGTAGGTCAAGGGCCGAACCATCTTCGTCTGTTCCTTCTTGCTGGCGGATCGAGAAGATGGAACCGACATTGAGGTTAATGTCCAGGTTTGACGATCCATCCAGGGGGTCATAAAGCAGGCTGTAACGTCCTACAGGACAATTTTCTGGAATATAGTAGGGTTTTTCCATCTCCTCAGAGGCCAAGCGACAAACTAAGCCGCTTTGCTTGAATACCGAGATAAACACCTCATTGGCATAGATATCCATCTTTTTGACAGATTCTCCCTGCACATTCACAGCGCCGGTAAACCCCAAGGCATCTTCCATCAATCCAGCTCTGCTGAGCCTGCGAGCAATCAGTTTAGCTGCAAGACCAATTCTATTCATCAGAGCGCTAAGATCCTGGGCCTCTGCTGAGAAGCTGTGGAATTGCTCAAAGACGTGACGCGATAGAGTTGTGCATTCGCGATCTAAGGATTCTACCTGTTCGCTAGCACCGAGGCGGTTTTCCCCGATCTGCGCGTTCACCATAATTTGATGTCCTCCGTGTCTAATAGCTCTCAGTTTGGGTGAGCAGGTCAGAATTCCTGCCCCTAGATCGGCTTTTTGACCGATTATTTCTACCTTCACTGTAGACAATTTACCATCAAAATAAATGACCCGCAGGGACACCAATCCTGTGGGTCATTAGTTTATGCGCTCGGATCGCTAATCTTTATTGGTTGGGATCGCGCGTCGCGAGCCAAAGCTGCGGGGTGACTATGGGTTTCCTTTTGGAGGTCTTTATGAAAGTTGTTTTTTAATTATCAAGTAAATTAAGAATGCAGACCACCAGCCCCTTGATTATCCCTGGCAGCCTGCTGGCCTGCCAGAAGTTGGCTCGCAATTTGCGATCGCACACTTAGATTAATATTGAAACCGCACAATTAAATTACTGGTAATTCTACTCAGTTGTTAAAATTGGAATCTTCAACAGAGTCAGAACCACCTGTGGGCTTTGGCTCCTTGGGGCGCTGCACAGGTTCTTGAGCATTAAGAGAATTCTTGGTGAAACCTTCTGGAGCAAAGGAAGAATTGCTATTTTCTGACCCTGGGTGACGGTCAGAGCTAATTTGAGGCCAGTATTGCCGATATAGCAACTCTAATTCATTTCCTGCCTTGCGAAATATTTTTACCTGATTGAACAAAAAAGCTTGAAAAAGGCGATAGAAAGCCAAACTGACGATCGCGACCACCATACCGGTAGCGGTACTAATCAGCGCCTCGCTAATCCCCAAAGTCACTCCCGCAGTTGCAGAAGTGCCTATGTCGCCGAGGCGGATGGCACTTAGAGAGTTAATCAAGCCTAAAACTGTGCCTAGTAGACCTAGCAAAGGTGCTAGGGCGATCGCAGCTTCTAATATCTTGTCGCCGCGCCGCATAGAAGCTAACTCTTCATCCGCAGCAGCTTCTAGTGCCAGTCGAAATACTTCAGGTTCTGGGGTATATAACCGCAGTGGGGCATAGAGGAACCGCCCAATAGGTTGCCCGTCTGCTTGCCTAGCAATTTCGTTTGCTGCGCCCCAATCGCGGCGAGCCGCTTCTAGCACTCTGTTAACTATCAGCTTTTCCTTAGTGAGGATGTTCGCCCAGAACCACAGGCGCTCGATAATTGTACTTACAGAGAGGATTGATAAAACCAGCAGGGGCCACATGGCGGGGCCGCCTTTTGCAACGATTTCTTGAATACTCACGGTGTTTTCACTCCTACATAACTTGCTAGCTGCTGGTTCTGTTGCACTTTCCTTTTTAACAATTTAAAGCCTATCAATTTTAGCGATTAATCTACTGCTTTCTCCTGTCAATCTGTCTCTGTATTTCTGCGATCGCTCAGAATTCGTCGCGATCTTGAGAGATGTTCTGTTGTAGGGTTTGGTGTTCAAATCGGCGGTTGGGGCGGCGGTATTTTTTACTTTCTAGCTTAGGTTCGTACTTTTGCGTACCATCTGACTTACTTTTGAGCTTAAAACTAGATTCAGCATCGCCTAACTGCTGCAAAGCTTGCGATCGCACTATTGCTTCTACCAAAAACTCCAGATAATGTTGATAACGCTCCCAATCTCCACGCACCACGCAGTTAGGCTCATCTCGATGCAAGCAATCGCTAAATTGGCAACTACCAGCAGCTAACCGCTGTCTTGCTTCGGGGAAATATTGAGCTAACTCTTCTGGTTCGCACTCCAGAGTTGGTTGATTAAAACCAGGAGTATCTGCTAGTAGTCCCCCATCTGGAAGTTCAAAAAGCTCTACGTGGCGAGTGGTATGCCGTCCCCTACCCAGTTTGCCAGAAACAGCTCCTACTCGCAGGTTAAGGTTAGGAATCAGTACGTTAATCAAACTGGATTTCCCCACCCCCGAAGGCCCTGAAATTACAGTGATCTTGCCTTTTAGCTGGCGGTGGAGGGG
>DATGYA010000603.1:0-1875 GCA_035298405.1 Kamptonema sp.
TGACAGGGCGATTGAGGATTGCTGGTGGAGGGGCTGTCGGCTCAACAACTGCTGGTACGGGAAACAGCGGTTCCGTGACTATTCGAGCCACTGATGGTATTGAGATAATCAGCATTCAACCCGTAACATTACTGCCCAGTATCGTCAATGCCGCCTCCATAGGAATTGGTAACGCTGGCAATTTGACACTAGAAGCTGCATCCTTAACTGTTCGGGATGGCGGAAGAATAGAAGGCTCTACTTTTGCCAGTGGAGAAGCTGCCAGCATCACCATCAATGCTACCGATTTTGTGGAAATCAGTGGCAAACCAGCAGCCAGCATCAATCCAAGTTTGATCGCATCTTCCGCCACCATTCAAAATGAATCGATCCGAAGAATAGCAAGATTGCCAGATGTTCCTTCTGGCAACGCAGGCAACGTAACCATTAATACACCTGTAATCCGAGTTTTCGATGGCGGTTTAGCTAGCGTCAGGAACGAAGGCGTAGGCAACGCCGGAACGTTGGGCGTTAATGCTAACTTAGTAATCCTAGATAAAAATGGCGGTTTAACAGCTGCGACTTCCTCTGGTGGTGGAGGTAATATTAACGTCCAAGCTGGGAATATCATTTTGCGAAACGGCAGCAGCATCTCCACGAATGCTGGCAGCAGCGATGGAGGTGATATCTCTCTCAATACTCGGACTTTGGCTGCTTTAGGCAATTCCGATATTACAGCTAACGCTCAAGGAGGTTTTGGGGGTCGGGTCATCATTGCCGCACAAGGTATTTTTGGCACTCAGTTCCGAGAAAGTTTGACACCGCAAAACGATATTACCGCCACTTCCGATCGGGGTGTTGAGTTTAGCGGTACGGTAGAAATTAATACACCTGATGTTGACCCCAGTTCGGGGTTAGTTGAAGTGTCGGCAAATTACGTTGATGAAAACTCGCGCATTGCCACTACTTGTACCGCTAACACGGGAAATAGTTTTGTAATTACGGGCAATAGCGGTTTACCCTTAAGCCCTTACGACCCGCTCAGAGTTTGGTATAAAACTACATCAATACTTTCCCCAAGTGCAGTAGAAGATCTCAGAAGGGAAAATACCAACTCGCCACAATCTCCTCTGGTGGAAGTGACAAGATGGGAAGTTACTCAAAAAGGGGAAGTAGTGTTAGTAGCCAATGCTGCCAATGGAAGTGATTGGAGTAAAGTAGCTGGGTGTGGCGGTTGAGGCTGCTGGCGATCGCACGATCTTGCTAATGTCATTCTTTTGGTATATTGACTTTTCTAAGATGGTAAAATACTTACTGCGGGTGCTAATCCAAAAAATGACAATTAGCGCTAAAGTTGGGTGCTTTTGGCAATCTTAACCCAAAATAATATGAAGTTTCTCGATCGATCGCTCTATTTAGCAACTACCCTGTCCTGTTTGTCCCTGTTTTACCCCAACATCATCACTGCACAGATAGTTCCCGATGCCACCCTACCGAATAACAGCATTGCCATTCCCGATAGCAAAAGCATTCGCATCGAAGGCGGTACAACTGCTGGGGGAAATTTATTTCACAGCTTTCAAGAATTTTCTGTCCCTACTGGTAGCGAAGCATATTTTAATAACGCCGTCGATATTCAAAATATATTTAGTCGCGTCACTGGAAAAAATATTTCTAATATAGATGGATTAATCAGAGCTAACGGTACGGCTAATTTATTTTTAATTAATCCCAATGGCATTATCTTTGGGCAAAATGCCCAACTAAATATTGGTGGTTCCTTTTTCGGTTCGACTGCTTCTAGCATTAGATTTTCCGATGGCAGCGAATTCAGCACCACCAATCCAACCGCACCATCATTGTTAACAATTAACGTACCGATCGGCTTACAATTTG
>DATGYA010000604.1:0-1720 GCA_035298405.1 Kamptonema sp.
GCGATCGCCACCAGCCAAGGATTCAATAACAATGAATAATTAAAGAGGAATTCTGAACTCTGCATTTTGACTAACTCACTAATTATGAAACAAGTCCTATTTCATCTTGCCTTCCCCGTTACCGATATTGCCCAGACAAAAGCCTTTTATGGGGATGGCTTAGGCTGCAAAATCGGCCGCGAAAGCCCTAATTCCCTAATTTTAAATCTCTGCGGTCATCAAATCGTCGCCCACGTCAGCCGCGAACCCCTAACGCCCCAGCGTGGTATCTATCCCAGACATTTTGGCTTAGTTTTTACCTCAGAGGCTGACTGGGAAGCATTATTAGAGCGATCGCAACAAAAAAAATTACTCTTTTATCAAGAACCTAAACACCGATTCATCGGTTTACCCACCGAACACCGCACCTTCTTTCTAGAAGATCCCTTTCACAATTTACTAGAATTCAAATATTACTGCGAAGCTGAGGCAATTTTTGGTCACACTGAGTATGCTCAAGTTGGGGATATGGCTTAATCGGTGCCGCCAATGCTTCCGCAACAGCCGCCAAACTCTTGGAGTGTCTTGCCATATTGCCATGAGCAAAAATTGGCAATTTTACCTCTTTCCCCACTGGCATTTGAGAACTAGCCGCAGGCACAATAATAAAATCCCAATCTGTCCAGATGGAAGTAAAATTTATTTGTTCGAGTACGCTAACATCGCGATTTAATTCTTCCAGAAAAGCACTTTGAGGCCGCATCTGTACGCAACCTTTACCCCAAAGGCTGTAAGCCATCCAAGTGCCGCTATGAGGAGCAGATATAGCAATGAACCGATCCACTCGGTTAAATCCACCTAACTTCTGCACGTAGTAGCGGCTAACTAAACCGCCCATGCTCAAGCCAACTAAATCAAAATGCTGTTCTCGACCAAATATTTTGTCTGCATAATCTGCAACTTGACGTGCTAATTCATCCAGTCCTACAGTGCCGTAATTTGACTTGAAATTAAAACTATGAACTGACCAACCTAAGTTAGTTAAGTACGCAGACATTTTACGGAAAACCCTTGAATTCACAAAGATTCCGTGAACTAGCAACACTGGGTTGCGCTGGCGCTCTATATTCATTTCTGAGTGTTGCCTCCTACTAAAGTTTCAGTCTTTAATTCTTTAATTGGCGCTTCTAATTCTGCAACAACTGCCGAGAGAATTTTAGGATCTGTTATCATTAAGTGGTGCAACAAAACGTTTTGTTTAATCTCTCTACATATAGGCATTTGGGAACTAGAAGCAGGGACGATCATCGCATCGTAGGGTGTCCAAATTGATGTAAAATTGATGTGTTGCAGCATCGCCGCATCTTGATTCAAATCCCGCAAAAAGTTACTGCCGGGACGCATCTGCACGTACCCAGGCAGCCAGAAGGAGTAAGCTGTGAGAGTGCCGTGGTGAGGCGAAGAGACGGTGATAAAGCGTTGTACGCGGTCAATTCCTCGGAGTCGTTGCACGTAGTAGCGGCTGACCAGACCACCCATGCTGAAGCCGATTAAATCTAACGGTTGTTCTGGGTCAAAGCTGTTGTCAATAAAATCTGCCAGTTGCACCGCCAGCAGGTCAAGACCGACACTACCGTTGTTGGGGATAAGATCGAGGCTATAGACTCGGAAGCCGTGTTGACTCAAGTATGCTGTCATCGGGTTAAAGATGGCGTTGGTGTCCCAGATACCGTGAATGAGT
>DATGYA010000605.1:0-7638 GCA_035298405.1 Kamptonema sp.
TAGTCATGGCGACAGCAAGAGTCGGACAAACTAAGGTTTTTGTAGAGATTTACAAGAATGCTAGGCGATGGCTCAAGGGACTTTCGCCCGTAGTTAAAGCCATCCCTTTTATTGGTCCAATTATCGCAGGGTGGCTCGACAAGTGGGGTGCGCCCGACAGCAAGCCTTGGACAATTAACGGGGCAGTCGAAGCAGCAATCGAAGCGATTCCAGACCAGGGGCTTCAAAATTTCTTTGAAAATCTATGGGAACAATTGGTGGATTCTTGCACGGAATCAGTGTTTGTTTTGAGTACTGCTTTTGGTTAGAGATATGGCTATCTGGGAAGAAAAGTTAAAGGAATTAATTACACCTGGGGCGTCAAAATGGCCTTATAGGGTTGTACAAATAAAACCCAACAGAAGACGCGACAGCGAAATCTATACACTAAGTGGGCGAGAGGAGGATATCGCCTCAAATGGCTCTTTATTTTTGGCTCTATACGACTTGATAGGGCGAGGGAAAATTGATTTCGAGGCGTGGTGGGAACAATGGGAGGCGGGGTTTCCGTTGTTCAACAACTCCAGAACGATGGAAACGTCCAATTATTTACTTTTAGGAAATTCACCTTGGAGGAAGTCTACGACTCGCCCTCGTTACAGAGAGTGGACGACTTCGGAGCAACGCGAAGCGTACGGCTACAGGGTGATTGAATACTGGAAAGACCGTTCAAATGAGAAGAACTCAATAGTAATTTCTGGAACGGACTTACAGATAATTCAACATATTATTCAAATCGAATACGAGGGTGGAGGAGCTGCGAACGCTCAAAGTAGCGCTCCAAGCTTCGAGCATTCCAATAAAGGTTTGCCATTGGTGAGACTTTATTTCGAGGAGGATTTACTAGACATTCCTAAGTTACCTAATGGCAGTTTAGATACTCCGCTAAAAGGAAGATGTACATTTAGGCTGACCAATTTAACCGACGACCCAAGTAGTTCAATTAACAAAATATCCAAGGCAGACGTTAAACAATTAGCAGAAAAAATCAAAAGTATTTTTGGTTCTGGAAATGGTTACGTTTGGCAAAAAGGTAGAAAAATTATTGCCTATAACCGTCCAGATCAAGGATTTAAGCGAACTTATTACTTTTGTAAAACCCATAGCGACGGAATTGAACTCTTGACTAATTTACTGGCCCTTACAGACCAAACGTTAGACAGGCGGAGGTTAAACAAGAACGAAGTTGACGATGAGGTGGGACGCTTTCCAGTCAACCCATCACCCATTAGCGTCTTAGGCGAACTCACAGAGCAACGAGAAGAGCGACGAATCGGCAACGTCCGCTTTAAGTGGGCAGAACTAGAATTAGCAAAAAAACCTCAACCTGTTTTGTTGGTTGACGGGACTGCTGTAGTCTACGCTGGCTAACACGGAATAAGTATGGATAGTCGCCAAACTCTACGAGTTTGATATAGCATATACTTATATAATTTACCGCTTTTCTATTGACTTACTTATGAATACTGCTTAAGGTAGAGAAGTAGTTATTTGGTGATTTTTTATGCCAAACGTGTCTCACCAGGTAGATACGGCCGGCACGGCGAAACTGATCGTTAAGCTTCCCCAGGGCGTCTACGTGGGCGACGTAGCAACAGCAACGGGTGTCTCTGAATTAACTGGTGCTCCACCCGCTGGCAGCATCGCGATAGGGTCGGTCGAAGCCGTGATGAAAGGGTTGATCGGCAGTGTTCGTGTGACCGTGTTAGACGGCACCAAGCGACGCACCAGGCGATTAATTGTATCGCTTGAAAAAATGGACACCGTTGTCGCTGAATTACCAGGGAAATTGTTAGGAGCGCTCACTATCCTTTCCGCTCGATTCCCCACACGTCGGAGGCTGCGCTAATTATGGCTAAACTTCAAAAAATGGTTGCAGCTGCCGTAACAGCAGGCGGTTCTAATACAGCTGAAGACTATTACTTTAAAAGTAACCCCCTACTGTATGCGTCCATTAGTGCAGAAACAGGAATTGCTCCAGCCCTTGCGGACAACAAAACAGTTCCGCATCGCGTAGAGGATTTACTACTTGGTGGAGCACTTGCCAGGGTGGCGGTCACAGTAGGCAATACTCCTGCTACTAGGCGAACTATTCGGCTTTTATGTAGCGCCGAAAAATTAGGGAGCGTTGAGACAAGCTTAATAGGCAAAACGATTCCTCAAGGCACCATTACCTCAGTATCGGCTGACCTGAAATCTCAGGGTTACTTAGCATAACGGTAATTTAATGGAGGAACAAACAAAATGCCTAAATGCTTAGTTTTTATTGACTCAGAAAATGCTTCGCAAGTTTATGGATTTGCAAGCAATAGTGCTGCTTACGATGATCCAGGAATTCAAACAGCGACAGGAGTAAAACCGGGGACTTACCCTAGCTCGACAGGCGGTGTTTTTATCCCTTGGAGAGTTGAGGATCTACTGCAATACCGCGTTTTACGCTCAGTTTTGGTTTATCTAAATGACGGTGCCGGCAAAAGAACGTCTAGACGGTTGTACGTTACAGCTGAAAAAGCGGGCAGCTTCCGAAATCTGAGCAGCCAAGGGGGATTAGTTGGGTTAACGCTTGGAGGTAAAACAATCGTGTCTGCTTCACTTCCTCGCAAAGCAACTAGGAGTCTACTATAGATGCCCGTAGCCCCCATTCCGATCTACAAAGAAACCCTAATGTTAGGGTTAGAAATTGTAGAATTGCCTATCCTTTTTTCTGGCACGGTCTTAGTGGTAGAGCCAAAATTCAGTAATTCATTTATTAAATATTTCGCTGGCTGGCTCATTCCAATTGCCACGACTGAGGTAGGGCAAGTTGAATCGGGATGGCGACGAACCTGGATAAACAATCGTCAATTTGTTAATTTCACGATTCCCTATTTCCCTGCGAGTTACTCGCTGAAGTTTAAATGCGGGGAATTTTTAAGGGGTCGCACTTTCGAGCTAAGCATTTGGGAGGTTACTTAAAGTGGCTGACATTTCATCAACGGTTTGGTTAAGCAATCTAGGCACCTATGTAGCTGCCTACAACACTACTGTTCTAGGCTCATTTTCACCCGCTGCTCTTGTTTTTAACTCTGCCGAAGCCTACAGAGAGAGTCAAGAAACTTACAACGCTGACAACCCTGGCGGACCTTTTATTAATTTCGCGACTGCGGTTGATGAAGCTCCTGACATCATTCTTGATGCTCAAGGAAATCCTATCCGAACCAAAAGCATTACGTTGCGTGGCAAAACCGTTTATACGGCCGGAGGGGCAACTCAACCTCAGACAGGTACGACAATTATTTAAGTTTTGCCTGTATCATCTCCACCCCCTCCTTAGGGGGATTATTTATCAGGGTATCTATACAAAATATGCTTAAATCAAAGGTGCAAAATGTCTGCTCGACTCAAAGAATTTATCGAGATATTGGTCGGAGCAATATCAATAGTTAGCCTTATAGGAGCTGCGGGTTTCTGGCTCGCAGCATTGCAAATAAAAAAAGACCTGCAAAACTGCGACACATTGCAGGCCGCTAAAATTCAGCGACAACAGGACCGCAATAAAATCGAAATTGGGTTACTAAAAACCCGCATGAAATCGGTTGAAAAGTTTCTAGCGGTAAGGCTTGATTTCCACGAACGAGAGGAATTTCCTCCTGACGCTTTGCCTGAGTACGACACCCAGGACCTAGGGGGAGAAATAAAATGACAGACCCCCTCGCCTACAGGATTATTCTTGCCAGCCTCGGTACTGTACTAGTCGTACTCGCGGTTGGCATGGTTGCAATAGCCTTTACGGGCCGCTCCATTCCCTCGGAACTGGCAACGGCTCTATCAGTTTTGAGCGGAGTGCTAAGCGGGGCATTGCTGCCGTCTCCCATGAGCGGACCTGGGAGGCCAATCCGATGATCCAACCCAAGGAATATGAGATCGAGCGCCTCAAGAATCAGTTCAGTTGGTACCTACAATTTATAGTTCGCAACTGGCCCGCCGATCCGTTCTGTGGGCAGTGGATCGACGTCGGACATCTGCCAGAAGGGATTGTAGCGCGGTGCAAGTTAGCCCAGGCGAGATTGAGTTCTTTGCCTCAATCGCCCGGCTTTGGGTGTTTCCGCCGATGGGGAGAGACGAGTGAGGTAAGACTTGAATGCGGATGGCTTGACGGCTATCTCAAGCAATGTGCAATCGCGGAACCCAGCGCGCATGAGCCAGAGTGATTGGCAGCGGGCGGTGATTTTGCACGAAAACACTCGTTAGACGTTTGTCAGACAACTGTCCACTAGACACGCTAGACACGTCCACTGGACAGTTACTCAGGCAATTTCTGAGAGTTAATGACCCTACCGTAGTGTTGGAGGATCATCCTGCCATCTTTATGACCGGCTATTTGGCTAACCTGAGGAATAGTCAAGCCACTTTCTAAACCTTTGCTTAGCAAGGTATGTCGCGTAGCGTAGGGCTTCCTATACTGAATTTTTAACTTTTGCAGCGCTGGCTCCCAGTAGTCAGCCCGAAAATTTCCGTGATCGATAATACACCCCTTAACCGTCTTAAAAATGAGGTCATTGGGGTTAAATGGTTCAGGCTTCATTGATAACAGTAAGCTATAAATTCGATCCGACATTTTGAGAATGCGGTCAGATTGCAAGGTTTTGGGTTTCTTTTTAATTTTCTTGTACTTACCCCTTTCCCTGACAATAGCTTGCCGAATACGAATCTCTTTTTTCTCAAAATCTATGTGCTTCCAAGCGATTCCTACCGCTTCACCGGTTCGCACCCCTGAGTACAACTGGAACGCAACGAACGGAACATAGGTTGGATGATACTCAATGAAATACTTCAATATTTTTGATATTTCTTCATCGGTGAAGGGCTGCTTTTTGCTTTCTCTCTCTTCTACTTCCTCTAGTGTCTCCTCCCGCGTCGTCACTTTTTCTAGCGGGTCAATGGTTATCAGTTTTTTCTTTATCCCCCAGGCGATCGCGCTGCGTAGCATTCCAAGCCTGCGGTTAAAAGTTGTAGAGCTACAAGGGTAGCGAACAAACCAGTCGATCGATCCAACGCTCGGACTACCTGCTTTGACGATCATCCTTCTCACCATTTCATAGTGATCGGCTTTAGTCGCTGGCTTTAAATTCCTGCTATCTACGTAGGCGTCCCACAGCTCCAACCATCCCGATCTGACCGTAGACTGGACTACGATTTCGGTGCCTGCCGATCTGTGGCGGTACCTCTCCAATGTCGGATCGAAATTACCCGCCAATATGTCGAGTTCGATTTTTTGCCCGATTGCCTCAACTATCTGCCTGTGTCGTTTGTTCTCCCATTTCCCTCCCGACAAAGGAGCAAAATTGAACCGCTGACCCTCAACGGTGAATCGGAGACGGATCGCTTGTCTATTTTTTAAAGGAGAAATCTTCATTTCTGACCGTAAAAGGGGCGTACTACTTTAAATCGTAGACGCACCCTTCACCTGGTAGAATGCTGTAACTCATACAGAGTGGGAACGGGACAGACGGGGCTCGAACCCGCAACTTCCGCCGTGACAGACGAATATTGCAGCTACAGAGAGCGTTTCAGCCAGTTTTGCCACTACAGTTTGCCACTACAGCTCGAGCACGACAGACTCTACTATTCACTCCCTTCCATCTCGCAATCTCCCAGGTCGAGTTCATCTGCCCAGGTCAGTTCCTCCTTGCAGAGGGCGCACTTGTAAATGTGGCGACCGCGCTCGTCTTTCCCCACAAAGTCGATAAAAGTAGTCAGGCAGTCGGGGCAGATGGGGACGGGTCCCCACGCATCATCAGTCATGACGTGACCTCGCTTAAATAATGGACTTGAATCAAGAAAGCGTTAGCCTCGCTCCCATCTGGCGAGATTTGGGCGTGGGTGTGAGTACAGGTCAAGACTGTATAGATCTGATCGTCATCTGAGCGAACCCGATCGCCCGGCTGGAACGGTACAACCTCCTCTCGCTCCTTCATTCGGGCTGCATACCATTTCTCATCCAGCAAGCGGTAGTTCAGAATCTCTACATCCTTCCAAGTCAACCGGTGCTGGGTGTCATCTTTTAACCGTCGAACCCACACGAAGGTTTTATTGACCTTCTCTACTACAGCAGAGGGTTCGTTCCCGTCGCGAGTCAGGCGATCGCCTGGGCGCAAATTTCCATAGACAAGTCGCTTGGCCATCGAGGGCGACTTGTCTACCTTGTTAAGTTCTGTAACTTTTGATCCGTGCTGCAATACTGAATTACCAAGAGTATCATTTTTTGCGTTTACATCCTCCGTACAGTCCTCTTGCGATTGAAAATCAGGCTCTAGCCCTTTCTGGGTAAGCACCTCAGTGGATGGGGCTGTTATTTCTGCTTTGTTAAGCTCTGTAAAGTTTGATCCGTTTGATCCGTTTTGATCCGGGCGCGGATCAACGCTGGATTCCTCTGCCTGTATGGGTTTGAGTTGAGTTTGATCCGTTGATCCGCAAAATTCAAAATTATTTTTTTCACCTTCAATTTTTTCTTGGATCAACGGATCAAACGGATCAAACGGATCATTTGGATCAACTTTTTTAGGAGAACTGACTAACTCTCCGAGGAAGTAAACCTTGCGAGGGCGACCGCGCTTGCAAGAGTTGATTAGACCCTCTCGCTCCAGGGCTGCGAGTTCTTTTCGGCAAGTGGCAGGGGCGAGCTGACAAATTTCTGCTAAGTCCTCAACTTCAAAACCTACCCCTCTGTAAGTCTTGAGGTACTGAAGGATGCCCTCTTTAGCCGGGCCGTAATTGTCGTCGATCGTTTCATCAGGATTCACTCTCCCGACGATCTGCCAGCTCCAATTGTCGGGGTCGTAAGTAAGCCGGTATCGGCCCGGGGCTCTAACCCGGGTTTTCTGAATCTCTAAGTTTGCATTGGTATCCGCAGGGTCTTTGGGATTACACCGCTCTAGCTTCCACACTTGGTCGGCTGCATTGTAAATGGCGGTCGTTCCTCGACATTCACCCGCCCTGGAGCTGTGGTGTAAAACCAGGAATGCAGAATTGAACTCCTCAGCGATCGCTCTAAATCTGACCAGCGGGCGAGCGAACTCCTGATCGTTTTCTGAGTAGATTGATTTTGAAGAGACTGTCGTCAGGGAATCTACCACGACCAAGATTTTGGATTCGGAGTGAGATTTTTGGATCTCCTTGAGCATTGCTTTGAGCTTGCCGAACTGGTTGATATTCCAGTCGTCACTGATTTTAAATCGGCTTCTGACTTCCTCTGATTCTTCTAAATATCCTTGTTCGTCAAGCATCTTAACGTTAATCACTGACCCCTGGTCTGTCTCCACAAATAAGACACAGGTTGGCTCTTCTACTTCATATCCGCTCCACTTTTGACCCGTAATTAGCGCTCTACAGATGGAGCTAACCACTCTCGTTTTCCCCATACCTCCCGGTCCGTGTAGCACGGTGACGGTTTTGTTTGGCAACCATCCTCGCAATATCCAGTCTGAAACGCTATCGCCAAACTTATCGAAGTATTCGGATAGACCGTAAAACAGGCTAGTACCTTTGTGCTGCCTGCTATCTAAGAATTTGGCATGGAAATCCAGCAATTCCTTGTTAGATTTAAACCCCCACTCTTTG
>DATGYA010000606.1:0-58167 GCA_035298405.1 Kamptonema sp.
CAAATATATAATCTTCACCATTCATTATCATTCCAAAATTAGGCATCTCATGCTGAGGATTTGCCATCATATAAGCTAAGGTTTGTGGGAGTGCTTGTAAAACGCTAAAGCTATATTGTTTGGCTTCTATTAACACTACCCATAATAAGTTTTTGATAATCAAGGCATCAATAAAACCTTCTAATACGGTATCTCCGTTTTCAATTTCTACTTTGACAAATTTTTCTCCCCGAATTTTAAACGGCGGGTCGCAAAATCCCAATAGTTCTAAGAGAGGAGATAAGGTAATAATGTTAACGGTAGCTTCGAGGATAAAGCCGTCTGCTGCATAATAGAGATAACGATTTTTCAGGCGGTCTAGTGAGTTTTTTTCAGCTTCGCTGAGTTCAGGTAAATCATTCAGCCATTCGGTGAAGAATTGAGGAGCGTTTGTCTGAGCAATGTTGAATTTTTGTTGAGCTTCGTTGAGATTAGTAATAGCTTTTGTGATGGCAATAGTTTGAGGCATGATTGTTAGGCTTTTGTGTTTTTATTAATTTTAGTTTATATTAATTTTAGCACAAAGGTATTTCAGAGTAATACTAAATTGATCCTCACTCTTTTGACAGACATAATATTGTTGCTTGAGTGAGGATAAAACCAGGAACATTTGATATTATTCCTCATTCACCATTGTACTTAAATCTGAGGCTAAATAAATACGATGCGCGATCAAATGCCAGATTATTCCAATACCAATTACTCCCAAACCAACTAACCAGATTTGCCAATCCAGACAAAAAGCCAAAACTACCGAAGACACAAGAGCTATCCAAGTTATTGCTATGGGATACAAACGTTCTTCAGCGCTGAGACGGAACGCGGCTAAAGAAACAATAAAACACCGATAAAGAGCGCCAAAAGTCCCAAAAGCCCAAGTAGTTTTCACATTACCAATTAAAACTAAAAGTGCGATCGTACATCCCACAACCATAACTGCCCAATAGGGTGTTGAGCCAGCACTGTTTAATTTAGTAAGAATACGCGGCATATCTCCTCGCCTGCCCATTGCTAAAATCAAACGAGATAAACTCAAAATTGTACTGAGTAGGATACTCAGCATTGCCGTAATAGCACCAATCGCTATAATTGTTGGGGCAATAGGAATGCCAAAACTCTTAGCGACAACTTCTAACGGTGCTGCTTGAATTCTCACCGTTTCACTAAAAGCTGATGGGCCAATTGAACCCAAACTTACTATCGCTAATCCCAGGTAGAGTACCATAGTAAAAACTATCGTAATAATTACCGATTTTGGGATATTTTTTCTAGGTTCTACCACCTCTTCACTTAGAAGAGCTATACGAGCTGCACCATTGTAAGCAACAAACAATAAAGCTATTGACTGAAGCTGATTTGTAATCCAGTTACTACCCTTAATCTCAGGCAAAGCAAGATTGGCCAAAGCATTCTCTGGGAAAACGATTAAACCAGCAACAATCAAGAAAAACAACGATGCAAGTGTCACCGATAGCACAACTAAAGTTGTGATTTTAGAAGTTCGGATGCCAGCAAGAACCACTAAGGTCATGATTAAAATTGCTGCTTCAGCTACAGGGATCAAATAAGCTCTATCGGTCACACCTATAGTATTGAGCAAATAGCTAGCAAAGCCGAGGGCAGCCGTCGCTGCTATTGCCATTTTCCCTAAAAGAAACAACCAACCCGCAGTAAAACCTAGCCAAGGGTTTAGGTACTTATAGCCATACTCGTAGATGCCACCACTAACGGGATGATTAACAGCAAGTTGGGTGAGGTTAAGACTATTACAAGCTACAATAATTCCAGTCAAGACTAATGCCAAAATTACCGCAGAACCAGATACTTCAGTAGCAAGGCTAAGACTAACAAAAATCCCGACTCCGATGACTGATCCCAGTCCCATCACGGTTGAACCAAACCAACCTAACTCTCGTTTTAGTTGCTTTGGTTCATTTGCTAATACATTAATTTTTTCTTGGTTCATCTGCTATTAAGGGTTGATTTATGTCCAACTGCTTACTGATTCCACAGATGAGCAGGGACGTGAATATTGCCTGAGAACAGCAGACGTGCTGTACGCACCACGCCAGCGCGTTCCACAGTTATTTCAGAACCTTGGCAGCGAGTCACCAGCGCTACCTCAATTTTTCCTAAAGGATGCTCGATAACGATAGTTTCTGTTTCAGAACCCGTTACAATTCCTATTCCATCTGCGACAGAACCCTTGAGTGCAACACAGCAACCAACGCAGATGGCTCCGGTGACTGCGTGGGTGGCATGAGCAGTATCTGGGACAAAATAGCGAGATGTCACATTACCTCCATAACGTGGTGGTGCGAGAATCGCGAACTTGGGAATAACGCTATTGGCAACATTACCCAGTCCCATCCTCAAACCTGCAATGCGACGAATTGCCTCAATACGATTAAAAAATACGGTATCGGCATCAAGTTCTGCCTTGGTTTCATAACCTGTCTTCCCCAAATCTTCGGCACGGGCGATCGCCATCGGTATCGCGACATCAATACAGGTTACTTCCACGCCTTCAATTTCCTCGCGTAGTTGACCCGTTGGTAACAGCTTGCCTGTCTTAGAGCCGACAACATCCATAAAATTAAGCTGGATTGGTGCTGCTGTTCCGGGTACGCCGTCAATTGCCGTGTTCCCTTCATAGTTGACCCAACCACCTGGAGTTTGGACTATGGCTTCAATCAATGAACCAGAGTTGATCGCATGAATTTTGACAGTCGTTTGACCCTCCACAGCTTTGACCAAACCCATTTCTAGCGCTGCGGGAGCAACACCAGCGAGGATATTGCCACAGGAGGGTTCCACATCAACTTTGGGTTGAGCAATCTTGACTTGCGCGAAGAGGTAGTCCACATCTGCCCAAGGATGAGCTGATGGAGATAAGATAGCGACTTTGCTGGTGAGTGATGTAGCTCCTCCAACCCCGTCTATTTGTAGTTGGTCAGGGGAACCCATTGCTGCTAGTAACACCTTGTCTCGTAGTGCAACCTCCTCTGGTAGGTCTTGCTTGAGGAAGTAAAGCCCCCGTGATGTGCCACCTCTGATGAATAAGCTGGGTATTGCTATTTGCATCTGTGAATTAGGCTTCTACTATGACAGAAGATATTAGTTTTATCTAAGTTCTGTCTAGTATAGATAGGATGGACAACACCGAGTTAGGAATTATAACACACTTTAATCAAAATTACTCCCAAAAAACGCGATCGCATCCTTCAAAGCGGCAATAAAAACATCGATCTCTTCACGAGTATTGTAAAAATATAAGCTGGCTCGTGCACTCGATGTAATACCTAAATAACGGTGCAAAGGCTGGGTGCAATGATTCCCTGCCCGAATAGCAACTCCTGCCTGATCCAACATCTCGGATAAGTCGTGAGGGTGCACATCTTTAACAGTGAAAGACGCTAAAGCTGCCCTGCCTTCACCATTGCTATCGGGTTCTGGCCCATACACTTTAATATCAGGAATTTCGCGCAAGCTTTGGAAGAGATAAGCAGTCAATTCTGCTTCATAAGCATGAATTTTATCCATGCCAATGTTAGTTAAATACTCCACGGCTGCACCAAGTGCGATCGCTTCTCCAATTGCCGGAGTCCCCGCCTCGAATTTATGGGGTAAATCCGCATAGGTAGAATGATCTAGAAATACGTCAGCAATCATCTCGCCGCCGCCCATAAATGGAGGCATTGACCGTAGTAAATCTAACTTGCCATAGAGAAAACCGATGCCAGTAGGAGCGCACATTTTATGACCAGAAGCCACTAGCCAATCGCAATCTATGGCTTGCACGTCTACTACCATGTGAGGCACGCTTTGGCAAGCATCGATTAAAACTTTAGCGCCGTGACTGTGTGCGATCGCGCAAATTTCAGCCACCGGATTAATGCAGCCCAAAGTATTAGAAACATGAACCACAGATACTAATTTAGTTTTATCTGAAACCAGCGTCTTAAACTGTTCTAAATTAAACTCTTGACTGTCAGTAAGTTCTACAAATTTTAACACTGCACCTGTTCTTTGAGCAACAAATTGCCAAGGCACTATATTGCTGTGGTGTTCCATCACCGACAGGATAATTTCATCCCCTGTTTGCAGGTTGCTAAAACCCCAAGAATATGCAACTAAATTAATCGCTTCGCTGGCATTACGAGTATAGATAATTTCCTGCCTAGAAGCAGCATTTACAAAAGCAGCAACTCGATCTCGCGCCGCTTCATAAGCATCAGTTGCTCTGCCGCTGAGAGTATGAGCGCCCCGATGAACGTTAGAATTATCTTGTTGGTAGTAGTCTCGTAAAACATTGAGCACGGCTTGAGGCTTTTGAGAAGTAGCTGCATTATCTAAATAAACGAGAGGTTGACCATTGACTTCCTGTTGTAAAATTCGGAAATCATCACGGACTTTAGATGCAAGTATTCTTTCTTGAGTAATAGTCATTTTTTTGGAAATAGGTAATCAGGAATTAAAACTTTATATCGAGCACCGCCGGAGGTTAAAACCCCCCTCTCATAGCTAAAGTCGGTTGAAACCGACTGAAAACTTTAGCTTGTAGGGTGGGTCATTAGTCTTCAGTCCTCTTCAGAGGACTTTTGCTATTAGACGGGGGTTTTAACCCTGGCGGGTTGATAGCGTAGCAGTAAGGGAAACTATGTTCTCCCTGCTACAATTTGACCAAGCATTTGCCGCACCGCAGCCACCGGTAACTGATTGATAATTTCAGCGGCAAACGCATCTATTAACAAATGCCGACTGGTTTCTTCATTCAAACCGCGACTTTGCAGGTAAAAAACCTCATCATCCTCTAATTGGCTAACAGTTGCACCGTGCGAACACTTGACATTATCAGCAGTAATTTCTAACTGCGGCTTAGTATCAATTCGTGCTTTTGGTGATAGTAATAAATTGCGGTTTAACTGTCCGGCATCGGTTAATTGTGCAAGTTTGGGAACAAAAACTTTGCCGTTAAATACAGCATGAGCTTTATCATCTACAATGCACTTATGTAACTGGCGACTGGTTCCGTGAGGATGATTGAAAGCGATCGTGCTGTGAGTATCAGCTAACTGCTCGCCACCAATCATGGTTAAACCATTTAGCGTTGTCTCAGTACCTTCTCCCCCCTGAAAAACCTCTAAATTATGCCGGGATATTTTGCTTCCCAAACTAATAGCATGGCACGTATAACGACTATTGCGAGATTGCGCGATCGCGCTTTTCCCAATATGAAACGCCTCCTCACCTTCCCGCTGAATGCGAATGTGATTTACCACAGCATTTTCACCTACAAAAATCTCTGTCACCGCATTAGTGAAAGTTGAAAGATTGCCAATGGTTACATAATCCTCCACCAGTGTCACGCTACTTCCCGGTTCAGCTATTACCAAACAGTGAGGCTGACACATCGTAGGAGTTGCACCAGCCATAGTTATAAACACCAAATGAATGGGAATATCTATGGCGTGATTTTGTGGCACAAATACCACTGCCGCATCCATCAAACCAGCAACATTCAAAGCTGAAAAAACTTCAAATTGCTGCTGTTTATTGCTTAAATAATCGCAAATACGAGCTTGATATTTCTCCGGCGCATCTGATAAATTACCTGCATAAAAGTCATCCGCCAAAGTTGACAATTGCGCGGCATAGCAACCATTTACAAATACTAAACGCGATGGTAATTCATCCTGAAAGCTGACAGATAAACCAATATCGGCTAAGCCAATATTTAACTGATTGTTCTCAGTTAAATTGAAAGGAATTTTTAACAGCGGCGATAAATCTGTAAACCGCCATTCCTCATCTCTGGTAGTAGGAAAAGCAGCAGAAAGCAGGTATTCAGCCGCCTTGTCTCGCAAATCTTTTAAACCGTAAGGGCAACTTTCTAGCTTACCTTGACTCAGTTGGCGACATTGACTCACCAGATCGTGCAAATATGTTTCTCGATTAATAATTTGTGCAATCATCGCGCTGCCACCTCCGAGGCTTCAGCTTCCACCACCCAATCATAACCTCGCGCTTCCAATTCCAATGCCAATTCCTTATTACCAGTAGTCAGAATTCTCCCACCTTCCATGACGTGAACGTAATCTGGCACAATGTAATTTAATAGTCGCTGATAGTGAGTAATTACCAGCATAGAATTCTCAGCATTTGCTAACTGATTTACACCATTAGCTACAATCTTCAGCGCGTCGATATCCAAACCAGAATCAGTCTCGTCTAAAATCGCTAATTTCGGTTCTAACAGCGCCATTTGTAGAATCTCATTCCGCTTTTTCTCGCCGCCAGAAAAACCCTCATTCACGCTGCGATCCAAAAAAGCTGGATTCATCTTGACAATATCCAACTTTTGCTCTACCAAATCTTGAAAATCAAAAGTATCCATTTCTTCCAATCCTTGATGTTTGCGGTGAGAATTGTAAGCTACCCGCAAAAAGTCAAGATTACTTACCCCCGGAATTTCTAAAGGATATTGGAAAGCCAAAAACACACCTGCCAACGAGCGTTCTTCCGGCGACATTTCCAGCAAATTTTGACCCAAAAACGTGACTTCGCCACCCGTTACAGTATAAGCAGGATGACCAGCTAAAATCTTAGAAAAAGTGCTTTTACCAGAACCATTAGGCCCCATAATCGCATGAATTTCACCCGCCTTAATTTCCAGATTCAAACCCTTAAGGATTTGCGTCCCGTCAACATCAGCAGTTAAATCTCGAACAGACAATATAACCTGACTATTTTCAACAATCATCTCTCTTTGTTTCTCCTCTGCGACCTTTGCGCCTTAGCGGTTCGTTACTTAATTCGTTACTTGAGAAGCATTCTAGCAATATCAGGACTTTCTGGATTAACAATCAATTGCTACCGCTCCATTTTTAGAGGATTATCATGGCATTGCCACCCTACAATTAACAGTTAACGGTTAACGGTTAACCGTTAACCGTTAACCATTAACCAACACTGCCTTCTAATTTCAAGCTTAATAACTTGTCAGCTTCCACAGCAAATTCCATCGGCAATTGATTGAAAACATCTTTGCAGAAACCGCTAATCATCATTGAAATCGCATCTTCTGGGGAGATTCCTCGCTGTGCAAAGAAAAACAATTGATCTTCTCCAATTTTGGAAGTAGAAGCTTCATGTTCAACTTTAGCGGTGTGATTTTGCACTTGGATATAAGGGAAAGTATTAGCCTGGGCATTGTCTCCAATCAGCATAGAATCGCACTGGGAATAATTCCGCGCACCCTTAGCTTTTGGCCCCATTTTCACTAAGCCGCGATAGCTATTAGATGAATTACCCGCCGAAATTCCCTTAGAAATAATCGTGCTGCGGGTGTTTTTGCCAATGTGCACCATCTTAGTTCCGGTGTCAGCTTGCTGCTTGTGGTTTGTCAGGGCAACTGAGTAAAATTCGCCTACCGAATTGTCGCCGACTAGGACGCAACTGGGATACTTCCAAGTAATTGCAGAACCAGTTTCTACCTGCGTCCAAGAAATCTTAGAATTAACTCCTTGACATAAACCTCGCTTGGTAACGAAGTTGTAAATACCGCCTTTGCCGTTTTCGTCACCAGCGTACCAATTTTGCACTGTTGAATATTTAATTTCAGCGTTATCTAATGCTACTAATTCGACAACAGCGGCGTGTAGTTGATTGGTATCAAACATGGGAGCGGTGCAGCCTTCTAAATAGCTGACTTGGCTGCTTTCTTCAGCGATAATTAATGTGCGCTCGAATTGCCCAGAGTCGCCGTTGTTGATGCGGAAATAGGTGGACAATTCCATCGGGCATTTTACGCCTTTGGGAATGTACACGAAGGAACCGTCACTAAATACAGCGGAGTTGAGGGCGGCGAAGTAGTTGTCACCGACGGGGACAACGCTGCCGAGGTATTTTTCTATCAGTTCAGGATAGTCTTTGACAGCTTCGGAAATCGAACAGAAAATTACCCCATCTTTGGCGAGCTTTTCTCTGAAGGTGGTGGCGACGGAAACGCTGTCAAAAACGGCATCAACGGCAACGTTGCTGAGCCGCTTTTGCTCAGATAAGGAAATGCCTAGTTTCTCGAAGGTTTCTAACAAAACTGGGTCAACTTCTTCGAGGCTGTTGAGTTTTTTGGGTTTTTGCCTGGGTGCAGAATAGTAAATGATTTCTTGGTAGTTGATGGGGGGGTAGCTGACGTGGGGCCAAGTCGGTTCGGTCATTTTCAGCCATTGCCGATAGGCTTTGAGGCGAAATTCTAGCATGAACGCGGGTTCATTTTTCTTGGTGGAGATCAGGCGGACGACATCTTCGCTGAGGCCGCGAGGGATGGTGTCTGACTCGATTTCGGTGACAAAACCGTATTTATAGGGCTGATTGACTAAGGTTTGGACTGTAGCACTCATTATCTTGTGTTCTCTCGTGTTCTATAGGAATTTCTCAGGATCGCAGGCGGTGATGGCCGTCTGTAGTAGAGTCTGCTCTAGAGGAAGGCTCTGGTTTAAACAACTGATTTGTTGCTTAAGTATATTTTAAGCTACATTAACAACAGTGATATTGTCAAAGTCAAAGAGATTATATTTTTGTAAAAAAGATGATGACGACTACTCAGCAGCATTCCACGAAACAAGACATCCTGCAATATTTGCTCAGGGGGGGCAAGGCGACGGCCTTGGAGTTGGCGGAGTCGCTGGAAGTAAGCCCGCAGGCGATTCGCCGTCACCTCAAGGATTTGGAATCTGAGGGGCTGATTCAGTATCGATCGCTACAGGCGGGGATGGGACGACCTCAGCATATTTATGAGCTAACGAGTCAAGGTCGCGATCGCTTCCCTAACCGCTACGGCGAGTTTGCAGTTTCACTCCTTGATACTTTAGCTGAAACGGTAGGCCGTGATGGTGTGATTACCCTTCTGCAAAAACAATGGGAACGCAAGGCGATGGAGTATCGGCGTTTGGTGGGAAAAGGTTCTGTGCAAGAGCGGGTGGCGAGATTGGTAGAACTTCGCAGGGTTGAGGGTTATATGGCTGAGTGCCATCCTGTAGATGATAGCGATACTCAGCATCAGGGTATGGGAAATCGGTTTATATTTATGGAACACAATTGTGCAATTTCTAATGTGGCTGAGACGTTTCCTAGTGTGTGTGGGAATGAGTTAGAAATGTTTGCAGAGGTATTGCCGGATTGTACGGTAGAGCGAACTCATTGGATTATTAATGGTGAGCATCGCTGCGGTTATTTGATTACGAGTAAATGAAGGTGCGATCGCGCCTCTGTTACTATCTCATTGATTCCCAAATACTAATTACTCAACCTCAAATTTATATGCAACCCCTAGCACAATTTTTAACAGTAGAAGAGAGTGCAGAAGTAGATATGGCGCTGCTGTCATCAAAAGAAAAATTCTCTGCACGGCTAGCAATTTATGCTTTGAGGGTACTCAAACAAATTGCAAATGAGGAAGATTTACCTGTGGAAATGGTAACAAATCAGCAAGTAGCAGGTTGGATTGGAAAGGATGAAAATATCAAGCAAGAAATAGAAGTTGATGCTAGTTTTGAAAGCTTTTTTACAAATTTAGTAATTTCATCTTTACGACCCTTAAAGCAGATTTCTCTAGAAGCTAAGGTGTCGATAGAAAATTTGACAGTCAAACAGGTGGTTGCATGGTTTGAAAAAGATGCTAAGATTAAGCGAGAGCAGGGTATTGATGCCGGGTCTTTGAAGTTGTAAACCAAGGAAAATTTTATATGGCTAGTCGTGTTGACAAATCTTCCCAGCTAATTGACAAAGCTACAGTTTTGGCAAAATCAGGCAATTGGGGAGAAGAAGCTAGGAAAATCAATAGTTCCATCATTGCGTTAGACCCGAAAAATGCTGATGCCCACACGCGCTTGGCACGGTGTCACGTTCTACTGGGAAATCTTGATAGTGCAGAACAAGTCTATGAACAAGTGCTGAAAATTTATCCCGATAATTTAGTGGCTAAAAATAATTTATCTAAGCTCAAGAAGAATAGACCTTTATTTACCGGAGACAAGCTCCCATAGTAGTAATAAGTGCACAGGCGAACGCCGGGTTTGAGAAAGATGCAAGATTCGGCGATCGCAAATTTAAAATTATTTGTTCAAAATATAGTAATTTTTAATTCGTTATTAAGATATAATCTTCCTTAAATATTAATCATTAGAGACTACCAATGTTAATGCTACTTTTCTACGTAGGAGAAAATCTTTACGCGCTTGATAGTTCCCAGGTGGTGGAAGTTATACCGAGAGTCATCCTGAGAAAAGCGCACCAAATGCCTGATTATATTGCGGGTATGTTTAAATATCGCTCCGCGATCGTGCCAGTCATAGATCTCTGTCATTTAATTCAAGGACAGCCTAGTTGTTCTTACTTAAGCACTCGAATTATCATGGTAAATTACTTTGCGAAAGATAACGCCAAGCGTTGCATTGGGTTAATGGCAGAACGAGTCACCGAAACATTAAATAAGCCGGATAGCGAGCTGATAGATACAGCCACTCATTTAAACGAATCTCCCGGTTATTTAGGAGAAATGATTATGGATGATAAAGGTATGATTCAGCGCATTAGATTAGAATATTTGCTGTCAGATCCACAGCACCAATATTTACTGGCAGGAAAGAATGATGACCGCAACGATCCAAGCTCAAATTGAGTCACTGCTCAAAGATAAAATGGGTTGGTCTGCTACTATCCTCGGTTCTAAAGAAATTGCTAGAGCTGTAGAAAAACGGAGGGTAGCAGAGAATTTGCCGGATATGCAAACTTATCTACAGCAATTGCAGACATCAACCCAAGAACTAGAAGAATTGATTGAATTATTAATTGTTCCAGAAACTTGGTTTTTTCGAGATTGGGAACCCTTTACTTTTTTAGAAGGTTACGTCAAATCTGAGTGGCTACCAACTAAATATCACCGCATCTTGCGTGTCCTCAGCGTACCCTGTTCTTCTGGTGAAGAACCTTACTCAATTGCCATGACTCTCCTCAATGCAGGTTTGGCATCTAATCAGTTTCAAATTGATGCAGTAGACATTAGTAAAAACTCCTTAGAGAAAGCTAGAGAAGCTGTATATAGCTCTAACTCATTTCGCGTAAAAAACCTAGAATTTCAGAAACTCTACTTTAGCAAAGTTGGCAATAAATATCAGTTGCATGAGCAAGTTAAAACTGCTGTTAATTTCACACAGGCAAATCTGATCGATGCAAGTTTTATGACTGATAAAAATCCTTATGATGTAATTTTTTGTAGAAATGTATTAATTTATTTTGAGGATTCAGCTAGAGTCAAAGCAATTGGGACTTTAAATGGTTTATTAAAAAATGAAGGATTGCTGTTTTTGGGACACGCGGAGCAAGCGCAGATATTAGCATCTTCGTTTGTATCAGTACAACATCCTTTTGCTTTTGCCTACCGAAAAAAACACAACAATACACAAATTAGCAATAAGCAGTTAACCTCTACCTCAGATTTGAGTTCCCGGTTAGAGCGAAAAAATAATTCTCCTCAATTTATTGATAATTCTCCAATAGTCAAAAGAAAAAACACTCCTATAGCAAAGCAGGGTTCTACAAAATTGAGAACTGCTTTCTTGAGCATTCCGGAAACACCTACTAAGGAAATAACCAAGGTTCCAAACCCAATTCAAATGCCAGTTTCTAACCTTGAAACTGCCAGAAAGTTAGCAGATACAGGTCAGTTAAGTGAAGCTGGTATTATGTGCGAAACTTACCTAAAACAGAATAGCACCAGTGTGGAAGCTTATATTTTGCTGGGTCAAGTTTATCAAGCTAAAGGCATGGAAAGTCAGGCAGAGCAATGCTTCCAAAAAGCAGTTTATCTAGAACCTAACAACCATGATGCACTCCTGCATCTGGCTTTACTTAAAGAACAGAGTGGGGAGCTTGCTAGAGCAGCAGTTTTACGGCAACGCATCCAGCGGCTCAAAAACTCTTAGAGTAGACATTAGTCCCCTGAACTGATAAAATTTAATTGGCTGCTAAAAACTAATAAGTGCCAAACAACTAACCAGGAGTAAACTGATGTTTAAAAATATGAGCTTGCAAAAGCGTCTATTTAGCGCCTTTCTATTCATTGGTGTACTTGTACTAATTGTAGGTTTAATCGGCTGGCTCGGTAGTGTGCGATTGACCCACCACATCTCTGTCCTTAGTAATAATGCTTTTCCTAGCACAGTAAATCTGTGGAAAATTAACGAAGCACAGTCAAGAACAGCAGGATCGCAAAGATCCTTGATTATTTCATCACTGAATAGCGCTCAGAGACAACAAGAGTTGAACAAAATCGAGACGGGAGTGAAAGATATAGACGAAGCATTGAATCAATACAACAAAATTACTCGCGACTCAGAAGAAGACAAACTCTATAAAAAATTTGAAACGGCTTTTGCTAATCGGAAAACTGCTCGGCAAGAATTTCTACAGTTACACAACCAATTTCAGCAATTTGATATAATCGACCCCAAACAAGTTCAGCTAGATTTGTTGGCTCAAGGGAGAAATAATACACCAGAGTATGCAAATGCCAAAGCAGCTAACGAAGCCTTAAGGCTAATGAGAGATTACGCATTTACAAAATTAGATCCCGTATTCCAGACTTCAGTAGATACACTGCAAGAACTCATATCGTACAACAGTAAACTAGCAGAGAAAGCTGATGAAAATGCCGATGTAGATGTTAAAATAATCTCATTTTTAATTGGGGTATTTCTGTTACTTGGACCGCTAAGTGCAATACTATTTGGTTGGTACTTCAGCAATACAATCGCTAAACCAATGGGTGCAAAAATAGCTGGAGTTGTAGGAGTTGCAGAAAAGATTTCTACTGGAGATTTGACTACGAAAGTCCAGGATACAGGCACTCAAGATGAAGTCGGAAAATTAGAAACTGCCTTCCGAATTATGACTGAGAACCTGAGTTCTTTAATCCGCCAAGTCCAACAATCTGGTATTCAAATTACCTCTTCAGCCACCCAAATTGCTGCTTCTGGCAAGCAATTAGAAGCAACTATCACCGAACAAGTAGCCTCTACCAATCAAGTAGCTGCCACAGCGAGAGCGATTGCTGCTACTTCTGGACAATTGGTAAAAACAATGGATGAAGTTGAGAACACATCCCACGTAACTGCACAGTCGGCAGGTGACAGTCAAAAAGACTTGTTGCAGATGGAAAAAACGATGCGGAAGTTGGCAGATGCTACGGGGAGCATTTCTAGCAAACTGGGAGTAATTAGCGATAAAGCCAATAACATTAATAGCATAGTTACTACAATTACCAAAGTAGCAGATCAAACTAATTTACTATCATTGAATGCGGCAATTGAAGCGGAAAAAGCCGGGGAATATGGCACTGGTTGTGCTGTGGTTGCCCGTGAAATTCGCCGCTTAGCTGACCAAACAGCCGTTGCTACCTTGGACATTGAAAACATGGTGAAAGAAATGCAAAGTGCGGTTTCCACAGGGGTAATGGAAATGGATAAATTCACCAAAGATGTAGAAAGAGGTGTGGAAGATGTGAGGAATATCGGGATAAAATTAGATACAATCATCGAGCAAGTTCAAAATCTAACTCCTCGCTTTCAACAGGTGACAGGCAGCATGGAAGGGCAATCAGAGGGAGCGCAGCAAATTAGCGAGGCAATGGTACAGTTAAGTGAAGCTTCATCGCAAACGGCCCAGTCTTTGCGTGAGATTAACGGTGCTATTAGTCAATTAAATGAGGCAGCACAAGGCTTACGTCAGGAAGTCTCTCGTTTTAAAGTTGCAAGTAATTGAACTCAAAAAGGTTACAATGCAATGTAAACAAGTAAAAATCGGAGACAAATCAAATGGTCGGAAATTTTAAATTAAGAGAACGTCTACTAATTGGATATGCAATACCTACCATTGTCTTCATAATATTCGCCGCGATCGTTTTTTTCAATAGTCTGCAAACAGCCGAAACTTTCCAAAAAGTAAATACAGCCCAAAATATGATTATCGAAACCGATGATATGATTTTGAGGGTTTCGTTGATGGCTCGGCAAGTTCGTGGTTATCTACTTGTTGGTAATGCTGAAGGTGCTTTAGAAAGTTTTGATAAAGAAGAAAATAATTTTACGGATGCAGCTAACCGTGCCGAAAGTATCATCAAAAAAAACGGAGATCGAGAACAGGAACAAAGATTTACAAAAATGATTGAGCTCAAAAATCAGTTTAAAGATTTGGCTAAAAGAACTTTCGCTCTGAAAGATCAAGGTCAGCAAAAACTGGCAGTAGATTCATATTTGGCAGAATCCAAACAGAATCTTGGGGAATTCGACAAATTGATCCGTGAATTTCGCCAAGAACAGCTAGACATATTGACAAAAGATATTGAAGATACCCAAAATGCTCTTAGGTACATACAATCAGCATCTGTAGTCATTCCCATAATAGCTTTAGCTATAGCTCTAGTGGTCGGGTTTCTAATTGCACAAATTGTAGAAGGAATAATTAGCAGAGTTGCTAACGTGCAAGGACAGGCAGAAAAGGTAGCTACTGGGGATCTAACTACCAAAGTGGAAGTTACCGATGCTAATAAGGATGAGATTGGAAAATTACAGCTTGCCTTCGGTAAAATGACTGACAACTTGAATTCATTAATCCGCCAAGTGCAACAATCCGGCATTCAAATTACTACATCTGCCACCCAAATTGCTGCTTCTGGCAAACAACTAGAGGCAACGATGACAGAACAACTTGCCTCCACGAATGAGGTAGCTGCTACAGCCAGACAAATTTCTGCCAATTCCAAACAGCTAGTGAAAACGATTGGTGAAGTCGAACAGACATCTCAAGTAACTGGACAGGGCGCAGGTGACAGTCAAAAAGACTTGTTGCAAATGGAAAAAACCATGAAAAACTTGGCTGGTGCTACCAACAGTATCTCTGCAAAACTGGGAGTAATTAGCGATAAAGCCAATAACATTAATAGCATCGTTACCACAATTACCAAAGTAGCGGATCAAACTAATTTACTATCATTAAATGCGGCAATTGAAGCGGAAAAAGCCGGGGAATATGGCACTGGTTTTGCTGTGGTTGCCCGTGAAATTCGCCGCTTAGCTGACCAAACAGCCGTTGCTACCTTGGACATTGAAAATATGGTGAAAGAAATGCAAAGTGCGGTTTCCACAGGGGTAATGGAAATGGATAAATTCACCAAAGATGTAGAAAGAGGAGTGGAAGATGTGAGGAATATCGGGATGAAATTAGATACAATCATCGAGCAAGTTCAAAATCTAACTCCTCGTTTTCAACAGGTGACAGGCAGCATGGAAGGGCAGTCAGAGGGGGCGCAGCAAATTAGCGAGGCAATGGTACAGTTAAGTGAAACTTCATCGCAAACGGCCCAGTCTTTGCGCGAGATTAACGGTGCTATTAGTCAATTAAATGAGGCAGCACAAGGCTTGCGTCAGGAAGTCTCTCGTTTTAAAGTTGCAAGTAATTAAATCCCAAAAAGCATAAATTGTATGTTCAAATAATATTTATAAAACAGTTCAGACTGAATGGGATAGATGGACATTATCTCATCAAGAATTTGTCAACCTTAGTAAATGCACTGCTAGGCTTTGATTGCATACAATCAAAGCCTAGCAGACTCTGCTCGCAAGACACCTAACCAAGATGTAACTATAAGTAGATTCTGGATCGCAAACAGCCCAGTCTTTACGCGAGATTAATGGTGCGATTAGTCAATTAAATGAAGCGGCTCAAGGTCTACGTATGGAGGTGTCTCGCTTTAGGGTAGCACCTGTATAAATTTTTTTTATAAAGTGCTTTGACCTTAAAGAAGTTATAATCAATGTTGAGTCAGCTCTAGAGCAATCTAGTTATCATTAAGGAATCACTAACCTGGACTAAAGAGATGTTCAAAAATATATCGTTGCCAATCCGGATCGTCAGCTCATTTATACTGGTTGGTTTACTTCTATTAATAGTAGGTTTAATTGGCTGGTTTGCAACTTCGCGACTGAGCAACGACCTCGCAATAGTCAGCGATAAGGCTTTTCCAAGCATGGTCAATCTGTGGAAAGTCAATGAAGCACAATCTAGAATTCAATCCTCAGAAAATTTGTTGTTGGTCACAGCCTTAACCGCCGAGCAAAGGCAGAAAACTGTCGCAGAAATGGAGAAAGCTATAAAAGATATAGATGTAGCCTTTAACGACTACGCAAAAAAAACTCGCGATCCACAAGAAGAGAACCTTTATAAAAGAGTTGTGCCGGAAAGAGAGAAATGGTTAGCAGCTCATAATCAATTTGTTAAGCTTCACGAAGAATTTTTGAAGTATGGGGTTATTAACCCCAGACAAGTTCTAAACGATCTGGTGAAGCAGGGAAAAACTAATGCACCTGAGTATGCAGCCGCAGAGGGTGCGGTTGGGGTAATTACCAAAATGAATGATTTCGCAGCGACGACATTAGATACAACATTTGACTCATCAATAAATGCACTGCAAGAACTCATATCATACAATGAAAGTGTGGCAAATACTGTTCGCAAAACATCCAGTCAAGATGCAGCAAACAGCACATTCTGGATAGTTGTAGTTTTAATTTTGGGGTCACTAATCGCTGGAATTTTTGCTATTTATATTCGCCAATCTGCGAGTCAAATCACTAAAACTGCTATCCAAATAGCTGCTTCTGGCAAACAACTAGAGGCAACAATGACAGAACAGGTTGCCTCTACAAATGAAGTAGCCGCTACAGCAAAAGAAATTGCCGCTAATTCCAAACACCTACTAAAAACAATAGATGAAGTTGAGCAAACATCCCAAGTAACTGCACAGGCAGCAGGTGATAGTCAAAAAGACTTGATAGACATGGAAAGCACCATGCGAAAGTTAGCGGATTCAACTAGCAAGATTTCTTCAAGATTGGGAACAATTAGCGATAAAGCTAACAGCATCAACAGTATAATTACCACGATCACAAAAGTAGCAGATCAAACAAACTTGCTTTCACTCAATGCGGCAATTGAAGCTGAAAAAGCTGGGGAATATGGAACGGGGTTTGCGGTAGTTGCCCGTGAAATTCGCCGCCTAGCCGATCAGACAGCAGTTGCTACCTTAGACATTGAAATGATGGTAAAAGAGATGCAAGGTGCAGTTACTACAGGGGTGATGGAAATGGATAAATTTACTAAAGATGTAGAAGTGGGTGTAGATGATGTTCGTAATATAGGCGGTAAATTAGAGTCAATTATTGAGCAAGTACAAACTTTAACACCCCGTTTTCAACAAGTGAGTGCCAATATGGAAGGACAGTCCCAGGGGGCTGAGCAAATCAGTGAGGCAATGGTACACTTAACTGAAGCTTCATCGCAAACAGCTCAGTCTTTGCGTGAGATAAATAATGCTCTGCGGCAATTGAACCAGGGGGGATAAGGCTAACGCTAGTACATCTCTGGTTTTCAAGCTGCTTAGTTCTGACCTTGAAAGGGTTATAATGAATATTGATGCCGCAGTCTATTGGTATAAATACTACGAGATGATTGACAAAATGAACTTCCGAACACGCCTTCTTCTTACTTATTTGATTCCCGCAATATTATTCATATTGTTGAGCGGATTAGTATATGTAAATGCTTCTCGATCGCTCGACCTTTATCAGACAACAAGAATAGGGCGGAATACGCTTCTAGGAACAAAGGAAATGATGTTGAGAACTTCGATGATGGCTAGGCAAGTTCGCGGCTATCTACTTGTGGGCAATGCTGAGGGTGCTGCCCAATCTTTTGACATCCAGCAAAATAAGTATTTGGAAGCGAGGAAAGGGGTAGAAATATTAATCGCAAAACATCCCAATGCCCAGCAACAAGAAAGATTTAGTAAGATGATAGATTTAGAGAATCAATTTGAAGAACTATCGAAAAGAACTTTCCGTTTGAGAGATGAAGGTAAGCTGCCAGAGGCAATAAATACATACCTAGCAGAATCGAAAAACAATTTGGGAGAATTCGATAAAACCAATGAAGAATTCACTAAAGTTGAGCTAGAATCCTTGAAATCGCTGAGTGATGAAACAGAAAGGGCTCTTCAGTTAATAATTTTATCATCTATAGCCATTACAGTTCTAGCCCTAGTGGTGGCATATATGATTTTCAACCTAGCCAAGAACTTGAGTTCATTAATTCAACAGGTGCAGCAATCTGGGATTCAAATTACGAGTTCTAGCACCCAAATCGCTGCTTCTGGCAAGCAACTTGAAGCAACAATGACTGAACAGACGGTCTCCACTAATGAGATGGCAGCTACAGTTAAGGAGATTGCTGCGACATCTTCAGAACTGGTGAAGACTATGGATGAAGTGGAATATACGTCGCAAGCTACGGCTGAGGGGACGGCGGATAGTCAAAAAGACTTAATACAGATGGAAAAAACGATGCGAATCCTGGCAGATGCGACTAATAAGATTTCATCAAAACTGGGAACAATTAGTGATAAAGCTAATAATATTAACAGTATTGTTATAACTATTACCAAAGTAGCGGATCAAACTAATTTACTTTCCCTTAATGCGGCAATTGAAGCGGAAAAAGCTGGGGAGTACGGAACGGGGTTTGCTGTGGTTGCCCGTGAAATTCGTCGGTTAGCCGATCAGACAGCAGTGGCGACGTTAGATATTGAAAATACGGTAAAAGAGATGCAAAGCTCAGTTTCGACAGGGGTGATGGAAATGGATAAGTTTACCAAAGACGTAGAGCGGGGTGTGGAAGATGTCCGTAATATTGGCGGAAAGCTAGAGTCAATTATTGGGCAAGTGCAAACCTTAAATCCCCGCTTTCAACAGGTGAGTAGCAGTATGGAAGGACAGTCAGAGGGGGCAAATCAAATTAGTGAAGGAATGGTGCAGCTAAGTGAAGCTTCTTCGCAAACGACTCAATCTCTCCGTGAAATTAACAGTGCGATTCGGGAATTGAACGAAACGGCACAAGCCTTACGTCAGCGAATCTCTGGCTATAATGTTGGATAGACTGAGGTGAGGGTTCGTACTAAACTGGGTTTAGAATAAAACTTTATGAGCAACGATTGTTGGAACCAAATAGGGGTTGAGGGCGATCGCTCCTGCAAAGAACTTAAAATATTCACTCACTGTCGGAACTGCCCTGTGTATTCTGCTGCCGGACGCAGTTTATTAGAAAGGGAAGCACCGCCAGAGTATGTAAAAGAGTGGACGGAAGTACTAGCAAAAACTCCACCTGATAATTCTCAAGCTCAAATCAACGGGACGCTTGTTATTTCTGGAGAAACTGTATCAGTAATGATCTTTCTCTTGGGCGGCGAATGGTTAGCTTTGCCGGTACGATTACTTCAGGAAGTGACGGCTCCCTGTGTAATTCATACGCTCCCACACCGCAACAGCGAACTGTTTATGGGTTTGGTGAATATTAGAGGAGAAATTCTGATGTGTGTTTCCCTGAGCCATCTCCTTGATTTGGAAGATAAGTCTAAATCTTCATCAGATCGTGCTATTTCCCAGGCTGCTCAACGAATGATTGTTGTGGCAAGCGGAGACAATAGGTGGGTGTTTGTCGTTGACGAAGTTTGTGGTCTGCATCGCTTCCCGATCGGAGAATTAGAAAATACACCTGTCGTGATTGCAAAATCTTCTGAAGCTTATACAAAAGGAGTGGTTCGTTGGCAGGGGCATAAGGTGAATTATCTGGATGCAGATTTATTATTTTACACCTTAAACAAGAGAATATTATGACAACTAAGCAGGAGGATATTATGACTGAGTTCGCCATGCTAGATGTATTCCGGGAGGAAGTGGAGACGCAAGTAGCAATATTAAACCAGGGTTTGTTATCCCTAGAAAGCGAACCCCAGTCTCGGCAAATGCTAGAGTCATTAATGCGTGTTGCTAATGCGATCCAAGGAACTGCTCGGCTGGTGGAAATTGATGCAGCTATTAATCTGGCTCAGAGCATAGAGACTAGCCTTGATAACGCTCAAAAGCAAAACTTTACTTTGGGTGCTAGTGAGATTGATGTACTGCTACAAGGAGTAAATTTACTTCTAAATATCAGCCGAGTCAAGGAAGAAGATTTAAACATTTGGCTTTCGGAAAATCAAGAGAATATTGAAACTGTTACCAACAGTATAGATACTCTACTGACATCAGGAAAGGGATCGGTTCCTCAGCCAAGGGTAGAAGTACGGAGCCGAACCTCACCGCTCGAAACCTCAACTCTAGAGTCAACCTTAAAAGATGGTGATTTGGACAGCCAACAAGTGCTTGGTGTGCCAAATCAATTTGTCAGAGATTTGACTGATGTTACTCCTGAAGAATTGGGTGGGGAGGAGCATAAACAAATAAGTGCGATCGCAGACAGTCAAAATTCCCCAGAAGCAGAGGAAATGTCAAGCATTGGCGACACCTCAATGTTGGAGTTGTTTAAGCTAGAAGTAGATGCCCAAGCTGCTATTTTAAATGAGGGATTATTGGCTTTGGAAAGCCAACCAGGATCTCCCAAAGTTTTAGAGTCTTTAATGCGAGCTGCCCATTCTGTTAAAGGAGCGGCTCGCATCGTTGCCCTTGATGCTGCTGTGAATTTGGCTCACGTAATGGAGGATTGTTTTGTAGCAGCACAAAACCAAAAAATTACCATAGAAGCAGATGGCGTTGACATACTGCTACATGGAGTCGATTTGCTCCTAAATATCAGTCAGTATGGTCAAAGTTGGGTTAAGGAAAATCGACAGGATGTGGAAGCAACTAGAGAGGAAATTTATGCTATATTAACACCGGGATCGACCCCAGTTAAAAGAGTCGAAATCTTGCCCTCCAATCAGGACACTCAGGGACAATCTGCTCCTGTACAAAAGCCAGAAATAGTGGTTAGCGATCGCGGTACTATCCAAACACAAGCCAATGTTCAAAATCAGTCAGGTGAAACTAAGTCAATTGTTAAGCAAACCTCTGGCGATGTAGACTCTGTTAAATCGGGAGCAGAACAGGGAGCAGCAAATAGCGATCGCGTTGTTCGTGTAAGCGCCGATAACTTAAACCGGATCATGGGTTTAGCTGGTGAATCCCTGATCGAGGCAAACTGGCTTCAGCCGTTTGCAGATTCCTTAACGATACTCAAAAAACGCCAGCTAGAATTATCTAAGATTTTAGAGAATTTCCAGCAAACCCTAGCAGCGAACCACAATCAAGAAACTGAGAGCTTTTTAGAAGGAGCTCGTGCCAAGGAACGAGAATGTCGGCAGATGTTGAGCGATCGCCTGATCGAACTAGAATTATATGCCCGTCGCACCAGCAGTCTCAGCGATCGCCTTTACCAAGAAGTAATTCAATCTAATATGCGTCCCTTCGCCGATGGAGTGCAAGGATTTCCTAGAATGATGCGCGATTTAGCTAGGAAGCTCAATAAGCAAGTAAAATTTGAAATTTTCGGCAAAGGTACGCCAGTAGATCGCGATATTATCAAGAAACTAGAAGCTCCCCTCACACACATTTTGCGTAACTCCATCGATCATGGTTTAGAGCTTCCAGAAGAACGATTAGCAGCAGGTAAACCAGCAGAAGGAACCGTGCGGCTAGAAGCAGTCCATCGAGGCGGAATGCTATCAATTACCATCATTGATGATGGTAGAGGAATTAACTTTGACTGGCTGCGCCAAAAAATTATTAAGAAGAGTCTGGCAACACCAGAAATAGTAGCTCAGCTTAGTGAAAGTGAACTGATGGAATTTCTATTTTTACCAGGATTTTCTACAGCCAAACAAGTCACAGAAATTTCCGGGCGCGGCGTTGGTTTAGATATTGCTAAAAGCATGGCGCACGAAGTGGGCGGCACAGTCAGAGCCATTTCCAATCCGGGAAAAGGCACTACTTTTCACTTTCAATTACCCTTAACGCTCTCCGTTGTTCGCACTCTGCTAGTAGAAATATCCGGCGAACCTTATGCTTTTCCTCTAGCTCGGATTGAGCAAATTGTCAATGTGGATAAAAAAGATATTGCCTCTGTGGAAAACAGGCAATATTTCACCATGGATAATAAGAACATCGGCTTAGTAGCAGCTTATCAAGTATTAGAATTGAAACAACCGCCGCCCCATACTGAAACCTTATCTGTTGTCGTCATCAGCGAACAATCAGACTACTATGGACTGGTAGTAGACAGGTTTTTAGGCGAACACGATTTGGTGGTAAGACCATTAGATCCTCGGCTAGGCAAAGTTCAGGATATTAGTGCTGCTGCTCTGATGGGAGACGGTTCCCCCATCCTGATTGTCGATGCTTCAGACTTAATGCGATCTGTAGATAATCTGCTTAATAACAGCCAATTAAACCGTGTTATTAGCAGTTCCGAGCAGAGAGTAGTCGATGGTCAGAAGAGTATTCTGGTGGTGGATGATTCTATTACTGTACGAGAAATGGAACGAAAATTATTGCAAAATAAAGGTTACAAAGTTGATGTTGCCGTTGATGGAATGGAAGGTTGGCACGCAGTGTCCACAAATCATTACGATTTAGTAGTGAGTGATGTAGATATGCCCCGTATGAACGGAATTGAGTTTACAACTAAGATTAAAAACAATCCCAAGCTGAATCAAATTCCGGTGATTATTGTTTCCTACAAAGACCGTGATGAAGACCGGATACGCGGTTTAGAAGCAGGAGCAGATTATTACTTAACCAAAGCCAGTTTTCAGGACGATACATTAGTAAACGCCGTTTACGATTTGATTGGTCATTAGTTAGTGGTTAGTTGTCAGCGGTTAATTGTTGGTTGTGATTACAACTAAACATAACCCCTAACTACTAACTACCAACCACTAACCACTAACGACTAACCACTAACCACTAACCAATGATATGAGAATTGCAATTGTAAACGATATGGTGATGGCAGTAGAGACACTACGGCGCGTATTGATGACCGTCCCCAATTATGAAGTGGCTTGGGTAGCGCGTGACGGTGCTGAAGCAGTTAGCAAATGTGCCGAAGATCCTCCTGACATGATTCTCATGGATTTGATCATGCCAATTATGGATGGGGTAGAAGCAACTCGTCAGATTATGAAGCATACTCCCTGCGCTATTGTGGTAGTAACAGTTAGCGTTGAAAAGAATGCGTCTAAAGTATTTGAAGCAATGGGATATGGAGCATTAGATGCTGTCAGTACCCCAGTTTTGGGGGCGAGTGGCAATCCAGAAGCAGCTCAAGCTTTACTTGCAAAAATTGTAACTGTTGCTAAACTAATTGGTAAATTTGGTGTAACTTCTAAATCTAGAACTATTAGCGAAAATTCTAAATCTTTATTTTCACCCCTTGCATCCCGCGTTCCTCCCCTGATCGCGATCGGTTCTTCTACTGGAGGCCCAAATGCTCTAGCAAAGATCCTTTCTCGCTTACCAGCAAACTTCGGCGCAGCAGTAGCTATCATCCAGCACGTAGATGCACAATTTACTCCCAGTTTGGTAGAATGGCTAAATGAACAAACACCTCTGAGCGTGCAGCTAGCATCTGAAGGTAGTCGTTTGGAAATAGGAAAAGTATTAATTGCTGGGACAAACGATCACTTGTCTTTGCAACCGAATTTCAGCTTAAGTTATACGAAAAACCCCATTGATTATCCTTATCGTCCTTCAGTTGATGTGTTTTTCAAAAGTGTCGCTCATTACTGGCATCGGCAAGGAACTGCTGTATTACTAACAGGTATGGGTCGAGATGGAGCGGAAGGACTAAATTTATTACGTCAAAAGGGATGGCATACGATCGCGCAAAATCAAGCAAGTTGTGTAGTTTATGGAATGCCCAAAGCAGCCGTAGAATTAGGTGCAGCAGTGGAGATTTTACCACTGGATGCGATCGCTTCTACTCTCATTGAACGATTAGCCTTTAGCCGTTAGTAATTTCTTAATTTTTTATTTTCATCTCAGTATCTTAAAAGCAGGTAAATCCCATGATAGAAGATCCAATTACAGTTTTGCTCATCGACGATCAGCCCATGATTGGCGAAGCCGTTCGTCGAATGTTACTTCCCGAAAAAGATATCACCTTTCATTACTGTAGCAACCCTACCGAGGCAATCAAAGTTGCTCGTTTATGCCAGCCAACTGTGATCTTACAAGACTTAGTTATGCCCGAAATGGACGGACTGGTTTTAGTCCGCTTTTTGCGAGCTAAAAACGCTCCCACCAGATACGTCCCGCTAATCGTTCTATCTAGTAAAGAAGAACCGCTGATCAAAGCAAAAGCTTTTGCATTAGGTGCTAATGATTATGTAGTTAAACTCCCCGACAAAGCAGAACTGATCGCCCGCATCCGCTACCACTCTAAAGCTTATGTAAACCTTCTCAAACGCAACGAAGCTGAAGCAATTCTCCAAGCTGAAAACTTTCGCATGGCAAAAGAGCTAGATATGCTGCGTCAAATGCAGCAGATGATTCTACCTACATCAGATGAATTAGATGCGATCGAAGGTTTAGAAATTGCAGGATATATGGAACCTGCCGATGAAGTAGGTGGCGACTACTATGACGTTCTTTATGTAGATGGAGTTGTCACAATTGGCATCGGTGATGTCACTGGACATGGACTAGAAAGTGGTATTTTAATGGTGATGACCCAAACCGCAGTCCGCACTCTTAAAGAAATTCGAGAACTCGACCCTATTAAATTTTTAGATGCCCTCAACCGTACTATTTATAAAAATGTTCGTAGGATGAATTCTGAGAAGAATTTGACATTAGTTATTCTTACTTATACAAAAGGTAGAATTAGTATTAGCGGTCAGCATGAAGAAACTATTGTAGTGAGAAAAGGAGGTCATGTTGAGCGCATTAACACGATGAATTTAGGTTTCCCTATCGGGTTAGATGAAGAAATTCTTGAGTTTATCAATCATACTACTATTGAATTAAAAGAGGGAGATGGAATTGTCCTCTATACCGATGGAATACCTGAAGCCTACAACATCCAGAAAAAACAATATGGACTGGAAAAATTATGCGAGGTTATTAGTCAAAATTGGGATAAATCCGCTGAAGAAGTTAAACAAGCAATAATTGATGATGTTAAAGAATTTATTGGTTTACAAAAGGTTTTTGATGACATTACTTTAGTAGTGATCAAACAAGAGTCATCTGATAATCTGGAACCATTGGAAGAAGAAGAAGAAGAAGAACTATTAGAGGAAGAGGAATCTTTGGCAGAAGAACCTTTAGAGGAAGTTAAGGAGATGGCAAAGGCAAAGAAGAAGTTTAAGTTTTTTGGGAAATGATCGGCCAGGTGCGATCGCGAAGATTTTCTCTTAGACAATTAACCTTAAAAATGTTTTATCTCAATTAATAGGTGACAATATGAGCCAAGTATTTGGAGACTTTATTGAGAACTTGCCACCCGCTGATTCTTTAGAATTAAAATTTACTCAGGGTGCTAATCCCAGAGAAAAAATGTGGCGCAATCACCGTTTATCTGCTTATTTTTTGGCTGACTATTTCTCCAATGTTTTGTCAATTGATGAAGATGAATTTGAAGGAAAAGAACGCATCAAAGCCATGAAAGCTGCGGTGAGTTATATCGGCAATGAACTCTTAGAAAATGCCATGAAATTTAATGGATTCAGAAATCATGCTCAAGTTGAGTTTGGTATTCATTTTCAGGAAGATTTAGAGCGAGTCACTGCGATCGTTTTTACTAAGAACAGTATTGCTTCTGAAAAAGTTCAAAAATTCAAAGAGTTTATTGAGGAATTACTATCTGCCGATCCTAATGAGTTATATGTTCAGCAGATTGAAAAGGCAGCAGAATCCGAACAAGGTGAATCTTCAGGCTTAGGCTTGCTGACTACAATCAATGATTACTCAGCAAAACTAGGCTGGAAATTTGAGTCAGAACCCAACGATCCCAAAATTATTATCGTTACTACAATGGCTCAAATTGTTGTATAATTTAAACTGATGAATTTAGACCCATCAACAAAAAAGGATAGGTAAGTGATGAGCAATCAAGAAGTCAAAGGTGAGGACTATCAGGTTGAATACGATCCAGACTCCTCAACAGTTTATTTTAAAGGAGAAATCAGTCTAGGAGGGCCCAAGGATTATGCTCCAATTGTTAAGTTGCTCGATGAAGCAGCTAGTTTATCATCCTCAACGTTAACATTAAATGTGAAAGAATTAGGATTTCTAAATAGTTCGGGCATTAGTATGCTGTCGAAATTTGTACTTGGTATGCGGAAAAAGAAGACTCAATTGGTGGTTTTAGGTTCAAAGATAATGCCTTGGCAAGCTAAATCACTAAAAAACTTAGAGCGATTGCTTCCAGGTTTAAAACTGGTAGTGGAATAAGGTAAAATAGTTAGGAGCGATCCAAGTTTTCTTGGAAAGAAATTTACACACCGTTCTTAATTTCAACTTAGAAAATAGTAGGTTCTCAGTCGCTCCAACTAATAATAGCAATTATTGTTGACTTTCGCATAAAAATTAACGTGATTTAATTGAGGTGGCAACTTCTATGTTAGCAACAAATCTATTACATCAATTTGAAGCTCTTAATCTAGGGATCAAGATCCTGGTTACTTTACTAATTAACGTTCTAGGAACAGGAATATTATATGTATTCTTGTTTTATGTTATGCGCCATATATTTCGTAAGTTTGAGCGGGATATTGCGATCGTTACCTTAAGCGTTTCCTCTTATCCCATTCTAATTATCTTTACTATTTTTAGTCTCAAATTTACTTTTGGAAAATTATTACCTGCCGATCTTATAGCTACACTAGCACACATCCTGAGACCAATTTTAATTGTCACCATTAGTTATTGGTTAGTGCAATTATTTGTCGAAGTTTTTATCTACTACCTGAAAGAATATACTAAAAAAACTGAAGCGATGTGGGATGATGTCTTGCTTCCCATTCTCTCAGCCGTTGTGCCTGTAATTATTTACTTAGGTGGCGCTGTGCTGGTTATCAGTTCTTTTGGCGTTGATTTAAGTGGAATTTGGGTGGCGCTGGGTGGGGCTACTTTTGTTCTCGGTTTTGCACTTCAGGATATTTTGTCTAACTTCTTTAGTGGTGTAGTTTTACTCATTGATACTCCTTTTAGATTTGGTGATATTCTGCTGCTTGAAGATGGATCGATTGGAATGCTTCGCCGGATTGGGATTAGGGTGACACAGCTCTATATATTTACTAACCACTGTGATGTTTATATTCCTAATAGTGTATTGCAGGGGCAAAAACTTACTAATTTGAGCCGCCCTACTTCTTTATACTATCATTCTATAGAGATAGAAATCCCTTCTGAAGGTAATTTTGAGGAATCTAAGAAGCTGATGCAAGAAATTGTGTTGGCTCATCCAGATACGCTCGGAGATATTGATAGTAAATTGGAAGTGATTGATAATTACTATAACGCTGAACAAAATGATTTGAATTTACAGGAACAACAAGAAGTTGGCAAATCCCGGCTATTGGCTGAACAAGAAGTAAATCTAAAATTAGAGGAAATTGAACAAGCTCTTGAATCTTTAGTGGTGACAGTACAGTTTGCGGAGAAAGGAGGGTTAACTCAAGATGAGAGAGAAAATGTCCAACAGGAATATCAAGCAATCTTAGAACTAATCGGTTTTCAAGTGAGCGAGGAAACTGAAGATAGCGCTGCTTTAGTTAATTTTGAAGAATATAATGAAGAGGGACTGATTGAGTCAATTAGGCAGTGGTATCGAATTTGGCTTAGAGATCCTAATTTGCTGGATGAGGATCAATTCTTTATTTCTGATGAATGGGAACGAAAGATTAATTTGCTTAAGCGAAGGGCGCAACGATTGTCTCAAAAAATTTCTAATCCTCAAGCTGACGAAACTCGCTTGGATGATTATGTGATAGAGATAATTAATTGGCTGAAAGAGAAGTTAAAAGTGCCTAGAAAAAAATGGCAAGAACCGCAAATTAGGATGATCGGAATGAATCACGATGAGTCGGGGGTTTATCTTGAATTGCACATTAGTTTTTTTGTGGATGATATTAAACTGGAAGATGGGAAAAGGGGCGATCGCGTCAGAAGCCAAATTTATCAAGAAATTTTCCGCAATCTCCAAAATACCTACATGAATTGGAGTGGGATCAAAGAGATCGGTGCGGAAGAGGAGAATGGCAATGCTGTCGATGCTAGCATTACTCAGAGTCCTGTCAGCAGTTTTGTACAGACTGGACTCGACTCCGCGACTGCTAAACAGGGTTTTGCTTTTTACTTGTCTGTAGGTAAGAATAAATCTGGAGTGAAGTCTGGAAAAACTCTTGACAAGTGATGCAAAGTCTGATTTGAAAACTATATTTGTCTGGGCGATCGGAAATCGCGGCTGTACAAACAAAGTTTACCTACGCAGACTCTAAGCTGGCAAATCTCGATTGGCCTTTGAAAAAAAATTTCACAAAGGGGTTGACAGACTTGGGAAAACTTGCTAAGTTATTAAAGGTGAAGCAAAAAGATGCAACGCGGCTCAAACAAAGAAAGGCAAGCGCTACATCTACCTTAACGCCCAAAAGCATTAAAAGTTTAAAAAGCTTTCCTGGTGTCAATGGCGCGGTGGAACCACACCGATCCCATCCCGAACTCGGATGTTAAACGCTGCTGCGGCGAAGATACTTGGCGGGTCACTGCCTGGGAAAATAGCTCGATGCCAGGGCAATATAAAACTAAAGCTCTTTTCCAGATATAAAGGAAAAGAGCTTTAGTGTTTTGGTAATAGTTAACGGTTAACGGTTAACAGTTAACAGTTAACAGTTAACAGTTAACAGTCAACGGGTAATTGCTAATGGTTAAATCTTTTTTTACTCTACCTCCTTGGATTGTGTTAGACTCGCTGTTGCAGAGTTGGCTGATAGAGGATATTGGTAGGGGCGATCGCACAACATCAGCTCTATTTCCTACAAAAACTATCCAAAATACAGCTAAATGGACAGTCAAGGAGTCAGGCGTTATTGCTGGGTTGCCGATCGCGGCGCGAGTGTTTCACCTTCTCGATAGTAGCGTCAACTTTATTCCGCAAGTATTAGACGGAGAATGGTGCGAAAAAGGAAAAGTCATTGCAGAAATTACTGGCAATTTTGAGGCTTTGTTAACGGGAGAAAGAGTAGCATTAAACTTAGCTATGCGTCTTAGTGGCATTGCTACTTTCACGCGCAAATATGTTGATAAAATAGCAGATTTGCCAGTGCAACTGGTAGATACTCGCAAAACAACGCCAGGGTTGAGAATATTAGAAAAATATGCTACTCAAGTTGGGGGTGCTCGAAATCATCGGATGGGGTTAGATGATGCGGTGATGATTAAAGATAATCATATTGCTGCTGCGGGGGGAATTGGAGAAGCGATCGCCTCAATCCGCGCCACAATTCCCTATCCTTTAACCATTGAAGTAGAAACAGAAACCCTGGCCGAAGTAGAGATAGCTTTAAAACACGAAGCAGACATTATCATGTTAGATAATATGTCGCTTGAGTTAATGAGTCAAGCAGTAAAAATCATTCGCCAGCACAACAATCGCATCAAAATCGAAGCATCGGGAAATATTACCCTAGAAACAATTAGAAATATAGCCGAAACTGGAGTAGACTACATTTCTACAAGTGCTCCTATTACCCGCTCCACTTGGCTAGATATAAGTATGAAATTTGTTAGCTGTTAGTTGTTAGCTGTTAGTTGTTAGTTGTTCGTTGTTAGTTGTTAGTTGTTCGTTGTTCGTTGATAGCGAGTTAACCACTAACCACTAACCACTAACCATTAACTAACTGTTGGAGAAACTGTTGATGTGCGGTACTAGCCAAACCGTTTTGTAAAGTAGCGATAACTTGGGGCATATCTCCTGCTAAAAGTGCCCAAACGTGAAGCCATAGCCCCGGAAAAACTTGACTGGCGATCGCCCCTTCTGCATCAGGTTCCAGAGAAATATATTCCCCTGCTTGTAAGGAAAACCAATCGAGGCGGCGATCTGTTACCTGCCAGACAAGATATTCTTTGACTCCATTACGACGATAAACTCGCTTTTTGTCACGCAAATCGATGGTGGCGGTACTAGCAGAAATTTCGGCAACGAGTTCAGGTGCTCCTTCAATGTAGCCATCATCGCCCAGGTAAGTTTGACCACCGTGTTGGGCATCAATCAGCATAACTGCATCGGGTTGGGGTTCGTTATCGACATCTAGGCGTACTGTAGGATTATCGCCCAGACGCACACCTGGAGTAGCTATTTTATAACTCCAAAGCCAGCCCATTAAATTGGCGTGAGGTTCGGCATGGGGTTCAAACCGTAAGGAGGAAGCCATATAAACAATTCCTTCTATTAGTTCGGCTTTTTTGAGATGGGGCATAGCTTGATAACGCCGCTCAAATTCTGCGCGAGCGAGTAAGTCCCCATTTTCTAAAGGCGGGATGGTGATGTGGTGAGAATTTGTAGGAGCGATCATGGCTTTCTTCCTGTTACTATTCGTCAGCAAGTAGGATGCCTGCTCCACAAGAGTTTTTGGAGATGTCTATTAGGCACTACTACTTCATAACTAACAATTAACAACTAACAAACAACTAACTATTACTTCGAGATGAAATGCACCCAAAAATTTCCGTCTGGCATACATACATTACGGATTAATCGATAGGAGTAGTGTAGGTATTCGCCACTAAGATCGGTGCGATAGCCACCATCAAACCACTCTCCAAAGGGATCGTGAACGAAGAATCCTTCTGAGTCGTAACCAACTACAGGCATAATGTGACCAAAAGATGTGAAATATCCGTGTATAACAGCCGGATTTCCACTTGCCAACCAATCTTGAACATCTTCAATAATCGCACTCTCTGTGTAGTAATCTTGACAGCCGTAATCTCTGACAATTTTGGCTAAATCGTAGGGGTTCCAGCGGCTGTAACCTTTATTAAGCGCATATTGATAAAGTTCATCTTCAAATTGACCAGATTTATTTCTGCGAGTTGCCCCTAAGAACTCTAAGCACATCGCCATCGAAGTCACATTGCAAGAACCAGTGGGATTGTACAAGTTGTCTAACTGAGACTTGTAACGAACGTTAAGCCTAACTGTGGGCGGGTTTGGTTTAGGATAAAGTAGAGTGCCTTCTAGAGTAACTTGAGCGTGGGAACCGAAGACATACCAAATTGAAGAACCATTAAAAGAATCGTTGCGGAGAGCAACTCTCAAGTGACCGCGAATTGGGGCAAAAGCGAGGAGTTCAAACTCTTTTCCCGCTGCAATTGATTGTTTTTCGGAAGCAGAAAGTTGAGAAGAAGCGAGGGGTCTGGCTTTGAAAACTGTATCTTTAAGTATCTTGAGTACAGGGGGAGGCACGGGAATCTGCCCTGGTTTGGTTTCAATCAGCTTTTCGGCGGTGATCGCTCCCAAATACCCTGGTTCGCCACATTTCATCAGGGATTGAAACCGATGGAGAGCAGCGGTAGAGAGGGGGCCAAATAGTCCGTCTACTGGGGGTTTGAGTAAACCTAAGTCGATCAGGCGGCTTTGAATCTGGCGGCTGAGTTCGTCATCAGCGGCGATCGCCCTGGCATCATACTTGATATTTGTTTTGAGAAAAGCTTGTAGTTTCATTTACCTAGATTAAGTAGATGGACATAATTAAAGGTGTATGTGAGCGCTCGCCGCCAAAAAACTTGTATAGCAGAAGGAAGAAGGAAGAAGGAAGAAGGATGAGGTAATAATAGCAAGGGTTTCGGCAATCAAGATAGTCCTAACCGCCTTGGCGGTTGCTATAACAAGAAAGCTAATCTGGTTGTCGGCGAGCGCTCACGCTACAAGCAGATTAGCGTTTATTTATGTTTACCTACTTAGTAGCTCTCACTTATTGCCTGTCACCTATTTTGCTGGACACAAGACAACTACACCGCAGGCATCGGGGGATAGATATTTGCGGGCCGCCTGCTGGATATCGGTAGCATTGAGAGCTTGGATGCAGGCGGGGTAGTTGAGGGCGGGGGCTAAATCGCCGATAATGGACTGGTAGTAGCCGTATAAATTGGCGCGATCGCTCGGCGTTTCGTTCCCAAAAATAAACCTATTGGCTACTTGGGTGCGGACGCGGGCCATTTCTGCCTCCGTCACGAGTTCCGCTTGGATCGTGCGGATGTGTTGGGCGATCGCTTTTTCCACCTCGACCAAATTCTCCTCATCCAATTGAGCTGAAATATAGAATACACCCTGAAGTCGCTGAGTCATATTACTAACTGAAATTGAGGAGACTAACCCCCGCTCCTCCCGCAAATCCTGAACTAAGCGAGTTGTTCTACCGTGACCCAATATTGTCGCTAAAACGTCGAGAGCGTAAGTCTCTGACAACTGAGCCAGTCCCGGTACGCGCCACATCATCACCAGTCTTGCTTGTTGCAAGCTGGAGTCAACATATTCACGGCGGACTGTTTGAGTGAAAGCAGGTTCTGATTCTAAGTTCCTGTTTTCGGCTTTAAGTTCGACTTCCCCTGACTCAAGCCCCGCCTTGGCGAAGCCAGCGGTCTGCATCGCACCTGCAAAAGCATCGGCTACAATTTCTATTAACTCCTCAACTGGCAAATTGCCCACTGCTACGGCTGTCATCGACTGAGGCTTATACCTACTTCTGTGAAAATCCCGCATCTGTTGTGGTGTCAGTTGTTCGATCGCCGATATTGGACCGAGTACGGGGCGTTTGTAGGGTAACACCTCAAAAGCTGTCTCCATCGATCGCTGATAAGTGCGGCGGCGAACGTTATCTTCTGCTCGCCTAATTTCTTCAATTACTACCAACCGCTCTCGCTCAAAGGCTTCGTCAGGAATGCTGGCATTGATCAGCACATCTACTTGCAAAGGTGCTAGTTCGGCAAAATCTTGGGGTGCACAAGTGATGTAGTAGTGGGTGTAATCCTGACTGGTAGCAGCATTCGTCACAGCACCTCGCCGCTCGATCGAGCGCTCAAATTCACCAGCAGCCAATTGGGGCGTGCCCTTAAAAATCATGTGTTCTAAAAAGTGCGCCATGCCGTTGATGTCATCTGATTCTACGGCGGAACCCACATTGAGCCACACGCTGAGGTTAACAGCATCAACAGGAAGGTGTTCGGCTATGATAGTCAGGCCGTTGGGAAGGCGGCGGACTGTAGGCGCGTTGAGAGGAGGGAGAGATGAGGGTTTGAGAACGGTTGAAGTCATTACGATTTTATTTGGTCTTTATTTTCTATATCTTAGACGCGGTTGCAGATGTTAACAGTTAACTGTTAACTGGTAAGTTGTATTCTTTTTTACACTTGATTACATCTTTTTAATTTTTAATTTTCAATTCTCTTAATTTTCAATTCTATTAATTTTTAATTTTTAATTTTTAATTTTTAATTCCTTACCAGGGGTTTCCCACGAGGGTAAAACCGCTCCAATAGTAGGGATGAGTAAAATCTGTGCTGTCTTGGGATTTTAAAGCAGATGGGAGGTCGAATTTTCCTGCATTTGTGAGTAACTGACTATTTTCAACTCGGACTTGACCTTTAAGCATTGCGATTTGAGCAAATCTCAAAGCATCTGCCTTAATCGCGGCTTTCCCTAACTGCTGATAAAATTCAGTCATTAAGCCTAAAGTGCCGCGATCGTCAACGTACCACAAACTAGCTAAAGCGGATTTCGCACCCGATTGTACTGCTAAACCAGCAAAACCTAATTCCGCTTCGCGATCGCCTAAAGCAGTTTTACAAGCACTCAAAACCAACAAATCCACCGTAGGATTATCCCAGTTTAAATTTCTGACGCGATCGAGGGGTAATTTGGACTCCCAAAGCTGAATGTAGGAGTTCCCAGGTTTTCCTGGCAGAAATTCAGCGTGGGTAGCAAGGTGAATAATCCGATAATCTTCGCGCGATCGCTGCAAGTTCAAATTTTCCAGAGTGAAAGTAGAATTGAGGAAAGATTTACCCTGCCATTGAGAAGCGATCGCAGATAATTCTACTGGTACCGCAGGCAAAGGATTTTGGTCAGTAAATTCTGAAGCTCCCATCGCTAGAACAGAAGCATTAGCAATGGATGTGTAGCTAGTATTAGTTAAACTAAAACTGGGAATTACACTAAAACTATATTTCTCAATCAAAAATTTATTGCCATCGTACAAAGCCGCGATTGGGACACTCCGCAAACCCGGATCTAAAGATAATAGCAACGTATCAATTTTTAGCTTTTTCAGATCGGCCTCTATCGGTAAAATCATCCATTGATAAAGTTGCTTTGCTGAATCTAAATAACTTTTAGTATTGCGTTTACGAGAATTTATCATCTCAGAGCGAAACTTATTAATAATTGGAAAAAGTGCATCTCTTTTAGCTGCCGGAACACTATAGCGAATCGGTAAACCCAAAGAAGTAACTAAAACTAATTCTAATTGATTCAGCCGTGATACAACATAAAAAACCGCTGATTTCTTACCAGTTTTGTTGTCAGTTTCCTTTAGATTTTGTTGGATTTCAGAAAGTGACATATTATGACCGCCAACTTTATGACCCACTTTCAGATACTGCTCAAATTCTCTATTCCTGATCTGTTCAAGTTGTGATACCATCACTTCAATGTTGCCACCCTCAAAAATTGTATCAATATCACCGATATCATCTCCATTAAAAGGTCGATCGATAGAGGCACTATAGCCGAGCACCAAATTAGCAGGTTTGTTAGATATATCTTCCGGTGTCAAATTTCTGGCTGGTTTTTCGCCTTCAGGCATAACTGAAGAAGCTCTAGCAGCACCAGGCGACGGCTCGATAATTTTCGGATCGATTTCCAAAATTGGCTGTTGGATATTCTTAGCAGCATCTTTTTCTGAAAGTAAACTTTTGCGGCGCTCCTCTTCTGTATAAAAAGTTGAAATTAGAGGTATATTTTCTAAAGTTCCATCGCTGTTAGAATTGACAGATGTAGAGTCAATAGATACAACAGGTGCAGTAGGTACTATACCTCCTGTTTGCTGCGTCAGTCCGCCACCTTGAGCAAGATTTTCCCCACGTATTTCTGTAGCTCCTGGTAAAGTTGTATTTGAGGAAAAATCTCCTAAAGGTGTTACCGGAGGTACAAGCGCTGCTGATGATTGTATTCCTTGAGAAGAGGGTGTTGATAATACTATAGGAGCGCGTACAGACGTTGATAAATCTGTAGTTGTCGTTGATGAAGTTGATAAAGTTATTGTTCTAGGTGCTGCATCCTGAGTTTCTATCCCAATATTGCCTACACTGAAAGAACCCGGAAATACTTGCCCTGTTTCTATTATAGAACTTCCACTTGTAATTGCTGCCGCTGTGCCATTGAGCGCACCAGCATTACCAACTTCAAAAGGTTGAAGTAACTGCCCTCCATCTCCCCCTGCATGGCGAATTGTTATTGTCCCACTGCCCAAGCCACCTGCTGTAGAAATACTAGCAGTTCCATCAGTCGAAAAAGGAGTTACAAAAGAGCTTGTAGCTCGGAACAATCCTCCAGTTGATTCAATAAATACATTTCCACCCGTACCATTAATTCCGCCTTCAGCGTTAATAAATTCAACTTGAATATCTCCAATAGGATCTAAGAAAACATTACCACCACTACCGACACTACCACTAGAATTAATCTGTCTTGCGGTAATTGAAGTTTGGGCTTTAACGGTAATATCACCACCACTAACTCCGGATGTATTAAGATTACCAGTTATCGCGGCTCCTGAAGGAGTTGTTAGTAAAATTGTGCCTCCATTTCCAGAGATTAAAGAAGCATCAATGTCACCTGCAACTAAATTACCGTTATTACTATTTAGGCGAATTTGTCCACCATTGGAGATAATATTACCGACAGTGATATTATTGTCTGTAGTGATATTAACATTAGTGGCAGTGATATTACCAAAATTAATATTAGCGGTACTATTTGACTGAAAATTGCGAGTTGATATTCCCGATAGCGCCGTTATATTATTAGCACTATTAATAGTTATATTTCCTAATTGCCCATTAACTGCTGCACCTACTGCGCCGTTGAAAGTAACATTACCTCTACCTGCTGTTAAATTTAAGCTGTAGCCTCTAAAAGCCTCACTATCTAATGTGCTACGGAAGGTAATATTACCTCCTATTGCGCCTGTAGTTAAGGTCATATCGTTGGTTAGGATAAGTCCGGTATCAAAGATAATGTCACTGTTAGCACTGGAAATATTGCCTGACAATGTAGTATTTAATCCGTTCAGCTCCAAACCTAATAGGGGTGTAATATTGCCGATATCTCCTTTCAGAAATATATTGCCAGTATCGGCATTGATAGTTAATTTCTGGCTGCCATTGAGGACACCAGCTATCGTAATATCACCGCCGCCACTACTGAGTTCAACATCATTGCCTAGATTAACATTCCCATTCAAGATAATGGAATTATTGACTGTATTAATATTAGATTTAATGTTGATAGTTGGCGCATTAAGTGAGATTGAACTATTATCTCTGCCAGTAATATTGCCGTTAACTGCGATGGCTGCGTCGGCCGAAGGCATCGCACCTGTTGCCGTTTGGATTGTTAATGGATCGAAGAATGTCACGTTGCTATCTATATTAATATTAGCGCTACCATCTACACGCCCAATAGTAATTGAGCTAAAGCCATTTTGCAGAGTATTAATTTCTGCTGCTGTTAAGTCTAAGGCATTAGTATTGTTATCAAACCCGCCAATAACAATGTTTTGTCCAGGGTTGAAGGGTTGCAAAGATAGTGAATTTGTCCCAGAAACAGGCCCACTAAAATCAATTTCTCCGGCTATTAAATTTAGCGGATTATTGCCTGCGGCTAAACTGGAACCGAAAGCAATCGTAGCATTACCAAGGGTAAATATTACGGGAGTATTTAAGGTGACGGGCCCGCTAAATCGGATATCTTGATTAGCAGTGGTAATATTAGAGGCAATCGCAACTTCTCCAGTACCAATTTGACTAAACGCACCATCTAAGAGCAGTGGCGATATGCTTAAATTAAGCTTGCCACTGTTATTAATAGTAAAACCGCCATTCGTTGCGATCGCGCCATTTAAGTTAAAGTTAGTACCTGCCAGAGTAATACCAGACCTGCCATTTGTATTGATAACACCATTAAATAACGTCGTACCGCCGCCTGCTATTTGAGTAATTGAAACAGCGTTAATAGAATTGAGGGCAGTTATATCATTGGCGCTATTGATCGTTAAGTCGCCAATTCTCACTACATCGCCTACTAATCCAAAAAATAGAATGTTCCCTATCCCTGCTGCTAAATTCAAATTATTAGTACCATCTAAAGTATTATTGAAGTTAATATCCCCTACACCTGCCCCAGTATTCAGATTAGTTGCACCGATGAGGGTTACTGGACTTTTGAAACTGATGTTGCTATTATTGGTAGTAATATTTCCTGCTAGAAAAACATTGCCAAAACCTATCTGATTAAATGCGCCGTCTAAGTTAAATTGAGCTGCGGAAGTAATAGTCAAAGGCGAACTATTATTAATCGTAAAACTACCACCATTGCTAGTCGTGACGTTGCCGTTAAAATTAAAAATATTTCCTGTTAAGTTAATTCCTGTGGCAGTATTAGTATTAATTGTACCGTTGATTGTAGTTGCACCAGTGCCGGAAATTTGGGTAAGACTAGCAGCGGCAATTGCATTAGCTTGAACATTATTGACATTGGTGAATGTCAGGTTTCCCAAGGGTGTATTATTACCAATTGCACCAACAATAGTAAGATTTCCTGTACCTGTTTCTAAGGTGAGGTTATTGTTACCATTAATATTACCATTAAAGAGGATATCACCTCCGGCTAAATTACCTGTACTGACAGTAACGCTATTACCAACTATCGCATTACCGTTAAGCGTAATATTTTGCTCGGCGGTGCGAATATCATTGTTTAAAAACGTTGTGGGGGCGTTCAGAGTAATACTAGAATTACCAATACCCGTAAGTGCACCATTGAGGGTAATGACACCAGTTCCAGTTGTCATTATTACGGGATCTTTGAAGGATGCACCGCTTGGGGCAACCAGAATATTACCTGTGTTTGTATTGTTGCCAATGATGATAGAACTAAAGCCGTCGGCTAGGTTGTTTAAGTCATTAGCAGTTAAGTCTAAACTGTTTGCACCTGTGTCAGTTAAACCACCAAGGGTGATATTTTGTCCTGGGGTTCCAGGGGTGAGTGTAAGTGTGCTGTTACCAGTTACTATGCCATTAAAATCTATTTCGTTCGCGCTTAATGATAAGGTATAATTGGCAGCAGCTATGGCATTAAATGCTACTGTTCCTCCGCCTGCATTTAAGGTAAGATTTCCGGTGAGAGTAAGAGGGGAATTAAAGCTAATACCGTCATTGTTAAGGGTTAAGTTACCGACAATTGTGACGGCATCATTATAGGTTTGTGTACCAGTAGTAATGACATTACCATTGAGTTGAGTTGTGCCGCCGATATTGGTAGTGATACTGGCAGAATTTACGGCATTAAATGTGGTAATTCCTGTACTATTAGCTGTGATGTTTCCTAATGGTGTGATACTGCCGATCGCACCATTAAAGCTGAGGTTTGATGCACCAGTATTAGCTGTTAAATCGCTGTTACCGTCTAAGGTGGAATTAAAGGTAATGCCATTACCAGTTAAAGTGGGATTATTGGCAATTGTGACGGCATCATTATAGGTTTGTGCCCCCGTAGTGGTGACATTACCATTGAGTTGAGTTGTGCCTCCGGCATTAGTGGTAACACTAGCAGAATTTACGGCATTAAATGTAGTTAAGCCTGTACTATTGGCAGTGATGTTTACTAATGGCATACTACTCCCTACTGCACCACCGAAGGTGATGTTTCCTGTGCCAGCATTAGCGGTAAGGTTATTATTGCCATCTATGGGGCCGTTCAATAAAATATTACCATTGGTATTAAGAGTGACATTATTTGTAAGTAAAGTATTGCCATTAATGGTGATATTTTGATTCGAGGTGCTGATGTCAGCATTTAGATTAGTTGTATTGGAAGAGAGTGTAATTGCAGCGTTATTATTTCCCGTAATGGGACTGTTGAGCGTAATTGTACCGGGTGAAGTTTGCAGGGTGGTAGGAGGATTTAAGGTGATAGGATCGTTAACTGAAATGTCACCACCATTATTAGTTTGAATGGTGACAGAAGCTAAGCTGGGTTGCAATAATCCTATTTGTGTCGGTGTTAAATTTAAGCGAGTACCGGTAACGGGAGTGTTCCCGATGTCAATAGGTAAACCTGCGGTGAATGGTTGTATTGTTAAATTGCCTGTTCCAGATACATTATTTGTCCAATTAGTTGCGTCACTTGTGAGGATAACATTGTTGGTGATTGTCGTTGGGCCAGTTAAAAAGATGCCGTCGGTTCCAGTTGCTGTAATGTTTCCTGAAAATTGGGTATTGCCATTTGAATTTAAGCTGAGTAGGTTTGCAGACTGACTAAAATTGACATTCCCTGTGGTATCGATGCTGAGTCCTCCAAGGGGAATAATGCTGCCGATCGCGCCTCCCAATGTGACGTTACCTGTACCTGCATACACTGCTAAAAATTCAATACTTGTTGTAGTGCCATCAAGGGTGCTATTAAAGGTAATATTGCCGCTGCTAGTAGTTCCTGATGTTGTCAGGGTAGTAGTTGGTTGAGTGAGGATAACGGGTGATTGGAAAGTAATATTGCCACCGCTACCAGTAGCGGATGAACTATTAACATCTGCTCTAACAATAGTATTTCCAGTACCAGAGTTGAAGGTGATATTCCCTCCTGTACCTGCACCTAGTGAAGTGGAACCTATATAGCCAATATTAATGTTTCCAGCAGTAGTAGAAAGCGCGATCGCCCCCCCATTTCCTGAAGTGGAACTAGAATCAATAAATCCAACAGTGGTGTCGATCGCACCTGTTCCTCCATTTACAGAAAGGGTAATATTTCCTCCTGTACCTGCACCAAAGGAACGAGTATCGAAAAGATCGGTAATAATGTTTCCGCCAGCAGTGGAGAAGGCGATCGCGCCCCCATTTCCTGAAGATGAAGTGGCATTCATATTTATAGCAGCAGTGGTATCGATCGCGCCTGTGCCTCCAGTTATAGAGAGGGTAATATTCCCTGCATTTCCTGCGCCTGATGAAGAGGAATCTATAGAACCAGTAGTAATATCACCGCCAGTAGTTGAAAGTGCGATCGCGCCTCCATTTCCTGAAGCAGAAGTGGAATCCAAAGAATTAGCAGTGGTGTCGATCGCACCTGTTCCTCCGGCAGTAAGGGTGATGTTCCCTCCGGTACCTATACCATTAGAAACTTTAGAAGTGAGAGCAGCAGTAGTAATATTACCATTAGCAGTTGAGAGGGCGATCGCTCCCGCATTTCCTGAATAAGAATAGGAAGAGATAATTCCAGCACTGGTGTCAATCACACCATTTCCTGTCATTACAGAAACTGTGATATTCCCAGACGTGCCTGCACCTCCAGTAGAAGAATGCAGATCGGTAGTAGTAATGTTTCCACCAGTAGTTGAGAGGAGAATATTTCCCCCATTTCCTGAAGATGAAGTCGAATCCATAATTCCAGTAGCGTCAATGGAACCATTACCTCCAGTAATAGAGAGGGTGATATTCCCTCCCGTACCTACGCCACCTACGCCTGATGAGGAATTGAAAAAATTAGTAATAATGTTGCCACCAGTAGTTGAGAGCGCGATCGCACCACCATTACCTGAATCGGAAAAAGAATCGATATTTCCACCAGTAGTGTCGATCGCACCTGTTCCTCCGGCAGTGAGGGTGATATTTCCTCCGATTCCCGTATCGTAGGAAACGGAATTCAGATCGCTAGTAGTAATGTTACCATCAGCAGTGGAGAGTGCGATCGCGCCTCCATTTCCTGAATTAGAGGCGGAAACGATATTTCCAGCACTGGTATCGATAGAACCATTTCCTCCGGTAACAGAGAGGGTGATGTTCCCTCCCGTCCCCGTACCTCCTGAATAGGAATCCAGAATGTTAGTGATAATGTCGCCACCAGTCGTTGAGAGTGCGATCGCGCCTCCATTTCCTGAATTAGAATTGGATTGCAGTAATCCAACATTGGTGGTATTGATAGAACCATTTCCTCCACTAACAGAGATGGTGATGTTTCCTCCCGTCCCCGCACCTCCTGAAGTGGAAAGCAGAATATTAGTAGTAATGTCACCACCACCAGTCGTTGAGAGAGCGATCGCGCCTCCATTTCCTAAAGTAGAATTGGCATTCAAAGTTCCAGCAGTAGTGTCAATGTAACCTGTTCCTCCAGTGACAGAAAGGGTGATATTACCTCCGGCAGCTACACCTGTTGCAAAGGAAGAGAGATTACCAGTAGTAATGTCACCACCAGCAGTGGTTGAGATCGCGATCGCTCCTCCACCTCCCGTGAAATTTGTATTAATATTTCCTGCACTTGTATTAATATTCCCATTGGAACTGGTTAGCGTTACCGAACCACCACCAATTGTACTAATTAAACTTCCAGTATTCAAACTAATAGCATCTGCCGACAACAGACTAACACTGCCACTGAGATTAATATTACCTTGAACTGAACGCACAGTAGAGATATTGGAAATAGAAATCCCAATGCCTAGAGTAAAATCACCCGCACCATTAAGAGTGATATTTCCTTGTGCAGAATCTAAGCTAGAATTAGAAATCTCAATTCCATATCCCAATTGCCCGCGCCCAGTTAGGTTAATATTCCCATTTCCTACAGTAATTGCACTGTTATTAATCCTTATTCCACTTGTCCAAGCAGCAGTTCCATTGCCAATACCTAAAAAATTGCCGCCGTTAGTAGTAATTATTGCACCATTGATATTGAGAGAACCATCAGTTGAGTTGTCGGCATCAGCGATGAGGCTAACACTTCCTCCATTAGTAGTAATATTATTATTGATAAATATCTCATTATTTGCCTGGGCAGTGAGTCCTACTGCTGAATTGCCTATGTTAACATCAGCACCGAAAGTAATATTCCCTGTCGCTTGTAAAGTCACATTAGTAGCGGCATTGTTAATGAGAGCAACATCAAGAGTATTACCCCCAATATCGGGGTCAGCAAACTGATCGACATCAGTGAGAACCGTAAACGACCCAGGTGTAGCAATAATTGTGATATCAGTGGGATCTAGTAATAATAATCCAGTAGTGCCATTGGGAGCTAAAGTATTAACATTTCCTTGAAAGTCTAAAAATTTATAACCCGATACTTCGACAAATCCACCATCCCCAGAAAATGCACCACCACGAGCGCTAATATTGCCATAAAAGCGAGTAGCATCATCGGCCCAAACAATCGCGCGGCCACCATTACCATTACTAACGCCATCGACATTAATTGTCGAATTATTACTAACAAAAGTGCGACTAGCATTAGGAACTGTCCCCTTACCTTGATAATCTCCACCAATTAATACAGTGCCACCACCATAAATACCTGAAGCGTTAATATTCCCACCAATTACGCCGACTTTATCCCCGAAAACATTAACAGTTCCCCCTGTTGTCCCAGAGGTGTTAATGTTCCCAGAGGCAATAGCTGTTCCCGCGACTCCAGGGACGATCGTATTATTACCAGTCAACACCACTTGACCCTGAGCATTCACTGTTAAACCTGCGGCACTTTCTAAGCCTTTGCCTGTTAATAATTGTGGCAAAGTTCGCACTGATTCTGTCCAAGTATTCGGCAATAATCCAGCATTATTAAGAGGCTGAACTTCTAAACTTAGTAAGTGTCCAGCTTGGCTAATCCTGACTAAGTTTTGACCGGGAACAGCGTTAATTAAAATATTGCCACTGGCGGTAGTAAGTTGTCCGGTGTTGACAACTGTTCCCCCCATTAAAGTTAAATTAGATCCTGTAGTTACAGCTAAATTACCTGCATTAATAATCGTTCCGGGTTCTATAGCAGTAAAGGCAAAAGTGTTAGGAGTTCCGACTAAGTTTGCCCAGTTATTATTCCCAATCGCATTAAACCAGTTATTATTGCCAAAGCCGATACCTGTGGCGGTGGTAGCGGTGAAAGATGCGGGGACGTTGAGGCTGGCGTTGGGGCCAAAAACAATCCCAGCGGGATTCATTAAAAATAGGTTAGAATTACCGCCTGTGACTTGAATTAAGCCGTTAATTATGGAAGCATCGCCGCCTGTGACTCGTCCTAAAATATTGCGGATATTAGGATTAGTAAGAAAGTTGGCAATTTGACCTTCTGAAAGTCCAAATTGAGTAAAGCTGTGGAAAAGATTGGCTTTATCGCCACTGAGGGAACCTCCTTGGATGTCTATGCGGTTTCCTTGGGGTATGACGACTGTACCCGTACCGTCGGGTGCGGGTGCGATCGCTTGAGTTTGAGCTTTGGTGGGGGAAGCAAATGCACTTAGCAGGCTGAACGTGACTAAAAATTGAAGTAAATTAAGTCGATTAGCTTTCATGCTGCTTCTATCCTAATTAATTGGAGATTAAATGCGTAGGTGTAGCCAGCCGCAGGCATCGCGACAAGGAAAAAATTAGTTAAACAGTTCTGTTTTTATACCTCTCGTCACCACACTGTGTCCAGTAGACATGGACTTATGCAGGGAAACTCTAATCTTTGTTGGAAAACACAAATACATAGTAGACGGAAGGAAGAATATAATGTTCCTACCAAGGGTTCCCCACGAGGGTAAAACCGCTCCAATAGTAGGGATGAGTAAAATCTCTGCTGTCTTGATAGTTTAAAGCAGGCGGGAGGGGAAAGGTTCCCGCATTTGTGAATAGCTGACCATTTTCAACTCGTATTTTTCCGGTGAGCATTGCCACCTGAGCCAATCTGAGAGCATCTGCTTTAATTACGGCTGTTCCTAACTTGTGGTAAAGTTCAGTCATTAACCCTAAAGTACCGCGATCGTCAACATACCAGAGACTAGCTAAAGCGGATTTTGCCCCTGATTGTAAGGCTAATCCCGCAAAACCTAATTCAGCTTCGCGATCGCCTAACGCAGTTTTACAAGCACTCAATACTAATAAATCTACAGCAGGATTATCCCAATTCAAATTTCTGACTCGATCGAGAGGTAACTTAGAATTCCAAAGCTGGATGTAGGAGTTACCAGGTTTTCCTGGTACAAATTCTGCATGGGTAGCAAGGTGAACGATTCTATAGTTTTGGCGCGATCGCTGTAATTCCAAATTTTCCAGAGTGAAAGTAGAATTGAGGAAGGATTTCCCCTGCCATTCAGAGGCGATCGCAGATAATTCTACTGGCACCCCAGGTAAAGGACTGTTATCTGTAAATTCTGAGGCTCCCATCGCCAGCACAGAAGCGTTAGCAATCGATCTATAGCTGGTATTAGTTAAACTAAAACTAGGAATTAAACTGAAGCTATATTTTTCTATGAGGAAGCGATCGCCGTCATGCAAAGCTGCGATCGGCACGCTCCGCAAACCTGGATCTAAAGACAATAGTAGGGTATCAATCCCTAATTTTTTCAAGTCTCCCTCCAGCGGCGATATTATCCATCGATAAAGTTGCTTTGCCGCCTCCAAATAACTGCGAGCGTTACGCTTACGAGAATTCGCGATCTCAGCACGAAACTCATTCACCACTGGTAAAAGCGCATCTCTTTTCGCTGCGGGGATACTATAGCGAATCGGCCGCCCCAAAGCTGGAACTAAAATTAATTCTAATTGATTGAGACGTGAAACTACATAAATAATTACCGAACGCTTGCCAGTTTCGTTCTCTATTTTATTTAAAGTTTCTTGCATAGCAGAAACTGAAATACTTTTGGCTGAAAAGTTCGGATTTATGCCCAGGTATTGCTCAAATTCTCTATATCTGATCTGTTCAATTTGCCAAACCATATCACCAATATCTTCTCCCTCAAAAATTTGATCGATAGGGGGATTGTAGCCGAGAATTAGATTAGAACTGTTGTTAGATGGAGTCTGTTGTCTGGAGTTTATGCCAGAGCCTTGAGCGATCGCGACTCTGGAAAATTGGCGAGAAGCTGGCCACAGCTCGGTAATGCTCTGCTCGATCTCCAAAATCTGTCGTGTCGAAGCCACGCCTGGCTTTGGTAGCGGCGAAATTCTTCTGCGTTCTTCTTCGCCGTACAAGCTTGAGACTTGGGAAGATATGACGGAGGTTTCGGTGCGAGGGGTGACAGATACGGTAGTTGTGACAGGTGCGATGCCTGTGGCAGACTGCGTCAACGGGGGTGTTTCTGTTACTGCTTGTCTTAGTGTTTGTGTAAGTTCGGGCGCGATCGTAGATACAAACTCTGGTATTAGTGCAGATATCACTGTTGTTACCGATGTTTGTGTTCCTTTGCCTGATGACGTAGACGGTACAACAGTCCTCTGTTCAGAAGCGATCGCACTGGACACAGGTGGTAGGGTTGGCACCACTGCTGTCCTCTGTTCAGAAGCGATCGCAGTGGGTACAGGTGGTAGGGTTGGCACTACTGCTGTCCTCTGTTCAGAGGCGATCGCAGTGGGCACAGGTGATGGCGTTGCCACCACTATAGTCACAGGTGATGGCGTTGGTACCAATTCTGCTACAGGTGCAGGTGCAGGTGCAGGGGCAGGTGCAGGTGCAGGTGCAGGGGCAGGTGCAGGGGCAGGGGCAGGTGCAGGTACAGGCGCAGGTACAGGCGCAGGTACAGGCGCAGGGACAGGTACAGCATCATCAGTCTGTATAGCAATGTTCCCAATACTGAAAGAACCCGAAAACGATCGCCCTGCCTCTATCGTAGATTGCCCACTTGTTATCGCCGCAGCCGTGCCGTTGATCGCAGCATTACCAACTTCAAAAAGTTGAAATGGCGGCCCTCCATCTCCCCCTACGTGACGAATTGTAATTGTACCGCCACCGTTGCCCCCGGCTGTGGAAATGCTAGCAGTACCCGCAGGCGAAAAGGCAGTTGCAAAAGAGTTTGTTGCCCGGAAAAATCCCCCTGTTGATTCAATAAATACATTCCCACCAGTACCACTGGTGCCGCCTTGAGCATTAACAAATTCAACTTGAATATCGCCAATAGGATCTAAGAAAACGTTACCGCCACTTCCTACGCTGCCACTAGAATTAATCTGTCCTGCTGTAATTGAATTTCTCGCGATCGCAGTAATATTAGCACCGCTAACTCCCGATGAATTTAGATTGCCAGTTGTCACTGAACCCGCAGGCGCTGTCAGTGAAATAGCACCCCCATTGCCAGAAGGTAAGGAAGTATTCAAATTACTGGCTGCCACATTCCCGCTACTGCTATTAAGCTGAATTTGACCGCCATTTGTGATAATATTAGCAACAGTTAAATTATTATTTGTAGCAATATTCACATTGCCAGAGTTGATATTGGCAAAGTTAACAGTGCCGCTGCTATTTGATTGTAAGCTACCCGCTGAAATTGCCGATGTTGCTGTTACATTACTAGCATTATTAATTGTAAGATTTCCTAATTCACCATTTCTCGCATTACCTACTGCACCGTTGAAGCTAACATTGCCGCTACCTGCTGTTAAACTCAAATTGTAACCTTGTAGTGTCTGACTATCGATAGTACCGCCGAATGTGATATTTGCTCCGGTTGTACCTGTAGTTAAGCTGACGTTGTTTGTGAGAATCAGATTGCTGTTAAAGGTAATATCGCCGTTAGCGGTGGCAATATTTCCTCCCAAGTTAGTATTGAAAGCGTTAATAACTAAGCCTGACAAAGGCGTAACATTGCCAATATTTCCTTGTAGTAGTAAGTTGCCATTCCCCGCATTGATGTTCAATTTCTGAGTGCCATCGATCGCGCCTATTATGGTAATATTTCCATTGCCACTGTTCAAGTCGATATCGTTACCGAGATTGATGTTACCATTAACTGTGATGCTGTTGTTAGCAGTGCTGATGCCAGAGTTGAGGTTAATTGTGGGCGCGGCGATCGCGATCGTACTATTGTCTGTTCCTGTAATGTTTCCGTTGAGTGCGATCGCGCCTGTTCCGGCTTGAAGTCTAACTGGATCTAAGAAGGTAATATTGCTACCGATAGTAACATTGCCGCTGCCATCTGCACGCCCGATAGTAATAGAGTTAAAACCATTTTGTAAAGCATTAATTTCTGCTGTTGTCAAGTCTAAGGCACTACTATTATTAGCACCACCAATAGCGATATTTTGTGTGGGGTTGGCGGGTTGTAGCAGGAGCGCATTGGTACCGGAAACAAGACCAGTAAAATCAATTTCGCCTGCTGTCAAAGTCAGGGGATAGTTGCCTGCTGCTAAACTATAACCGAAGGCAATTGTCGCATTACCAAGGGTAAAACTTACAGGAGCATTTAAGGTTACGGGCCCGCTAAATCTGATATCGTTATTGTTGGTAGTAATGTTGGCTGAAATTGCAACTGTTCCCGCACCCGTTTGATTCAATGCACCATCCAGTACCAAAGGTGCTGCTACGTTCAAGTTACCGCTATTATTAATAGTAACAGAGCCGCTGTTGGCAGTAGTAACAGCACCATTTATGTTAAAAATTGTACCTGTAAGATTAATTCCGCCTGGGCTATTAGTGTTAATTGTACTATTAAATTGTGTTGTACCGCTACCTGCTAGTTGAGTAATTGTTCCAGCGTTAATAACATTGAGAGCATTTACATTATTAGCACTATTTACAGTTAAGTTTCCAAGTGAATTTACCCCACCTACTGCCCCAGAAAATAGAATATTCCCACTCCCCGCCGTTAGGTTTAAATCAGCAGCTCCATCCAAGGTATTATTAAAGCTAATATCGCCAATACCCGCACCCGTACTTAGCGTACTTGTGCCTGCTAGAGTAACTGGACTGGTGAAGCTAATATTGCTATTATTAACGGCAATATTTCCCGATAAAGCAACTGTCCCTATTCCTGTTTGATTGAAAGCGCCGTCTAAGTTGAAATTGGCGGTAGGAGTAAGGCTCAAAGCAGCGCTGTTATTGATACTGAAACCGCCGCCGTTGCTAGCTGTGACATTGCCATTAAAATTAAAAATATTGCCAGTTAAGTTAATGCCGGCGGAAGTATTGCTATCAATTATACCGTTAAAAAATGTTGTGCCAATACCTGAAGTTTGGGTAATACTGGCGGCTGCGATCGCACCCGTCGTCACATTATTAACATTGTTAATTGTTAGGCTTCCCAAACGGGCACTGCCGCCAATTGCACCGACAACAGTAATATTTCCCGTGCCTGTTTCTAGACTCAGATTATTGTTACCATCAATATTGCCATTAAAGAGGATATCGCCTCCTGCTAAATTGCCTGTACTGACAGTGGCACTGTTACCAACTATGACATTACTATTAATGGTAATATTTTGGTCGGCGGTGCGAATATCGTTGTTTAAAAAGGTTGTTGGTGCGTTGAGAGTAATGCTGGAATTGCCGATACCTGTAAGCGATCCATCCAAGGTGATTGAATTGTTTACTGTTGTAAGTGTTACGGGATCTTTGAAAGATACACCACTTGGAGAAACAACGATATTGCCTGCGATCGCGCCGCCAATTGTGATAGAATTGAAGCCAGCGGCGAGATTATTTAACTCAGTAGCAGTTAAGTCTAAATTGGCAGCGCCAGTGTCAGTATAACCTCCGAGTATGATATTTTGTCCACTGCTTCCTGGAGCAATTGTAAGGGTATTACTACCCGTTACTGTTCCAGTAAAATCAACTTCCCCAGCGGTTAAAGATAGAGGGTTATTGGCTGCTGCTAAGCTAGAATTAAATGCGATCGCACCGCTACCTGCATTCAAAGTAACGTTTCCAGTTGCCGTAACCGGAGCATTAAAACTAATACTATCATTAGTAGTAATTAAATCACCCGAAATTGACACCGCCCCCACGCCTGTTTGACTGAAAGGGCCATCGAGGTATAAATTATCTAGAGCTAAAGTTAAAAAGTTTGAATTGTTAACTGTCAAACCACCGTTGTTAGTGGTAGTTACATTCCCAAAAGTCAAATTAGCACCTGTTAAATTGATGCCGCTTGCACCATTTGTGTCTAAATTACCTAAAGTAGTATTGCCACTAGCTGCTGTTTGAATGCTAGCAGCAGCAATCGCGCCAGTTTGGATGTTAGCAGCGTTATTAACTGTTAAATTTCCTAAGCGAGTATTGCTACCAATTACACCGCTAACATCAATATTACCCGTACCAGCTTCTAAGGTAAGATTACCACCGCCATCAATATTGTTGCTGAATAAGATGTTGCCAGCAGCTAAAGATCCTGTGCTGACAAGTGGGCTATTTCCAACTAACACATTACCGTTAATAGTAATATTAGTATCGGCGGTAATGATATTATTATTTAAGTTGATTGTCGGCGCGTTGATTGTAACGCTTGCATCGCCTATACCTGCGAGCGATTGATTGACAATAATGTTACCTGTCTGAGTCTGAAAAATTACCGGATCTTGAAATGTTAAAGCTAAGTTATCTACAGTTATATTGCCAGTGCTATCTGGTCTACCGATCGCAATAGAACTGAAGCCATTTTGCAGCGCTGTAGCAAAAGTATTTCCCAATTGTACATCACTAGAAATGGGAGAACTTCCAGCGCCAAACCAAATATTTCCGCTTGCCGTATATGGTCGAATAGACAAAGTGCCTTTGCTTTGAACTGGGCTACCTGTAAAGTTTATTGCGCCGCCAGTAATGGTAATATTTCCAGTATTGGCTAAGCCATTGGCATCAATGCTATCTACAGAGCTTTGGAGAGCAGAAGTAAGGGTGATATCTCCACCAGCACCGATTGTGGAACTAGAGTTAAGATTACCAGTATTAATATTACCGTTGGCAGATAGCGCGATCGCGCCTCCAGTTCCTAAAGCAGAACTCGTATTAATCGCCCCTGATGTAGTATTAATATTGCCATTATTGCTGGTAAGCGTGACTGCTTGCCCTGGATTAGTAATATTGCCAGTCGTGATATCGCCTGTAGTTGTAATCGCGATCGCACTCGTGCTGGTAGTATCGAGAGAATTAGATATTGTCAGCGAAGCTAACGGCACTGTTCCCCCCATCGGCCCACTGAGATTAATAATACCCGTTCCCGTATTCAGGGTTAAGTTGCCATTGCCGTCAACAGTTCCACCAAAATTAATATTGCCAGCGCCTATTAATCCAGTGGTAAGAGTGGAATTGCCAATGAGAGAAACATTGCTGCCAAAAGAGATATCCTGCTCATTAGTAGTGATGTTGCCATTCAGGTTAACAGTTGGAGCCAATAAATTAATAGAAGCATTGTCCGCACCTGTGAACGGAGATGTGACATTATTAACATTAATTACTCCGGTTGTTTGTAGCGTTACCGGATCTTGAAAAGTAGCGTTGCCTGAGACAATAATATTACCAGTTTGAGTGGGATCGCCGATCGTAATCTGAGCAAAACCTGGGGTAAATTGGTTAATAGCCTGCCGTAATTCTAAATTACTACCACCAGGACTCGGAGTATCCAAACCGACAAGATCGATATCAACACTGGGAGTAAGAGTCCGCACCGTCAGGTTGCCAGTACCGCTAACAAAACTGTCAGGAAGGATGTTGATTTCATCAGATATCAAGGTGACGTTACCGCTACCTCCGGTAACATTGCCATTGGTGGTAAGAGTAATTCCTAAACCAGTAGCAGTGCCAGTGCCAGTTCCTTGCAGGGTAATATCCCCAGTTCCCGTTGATTGTATTGTAGTGTTAGTGCTTGATAAAATGCCATAGTTATTGGTTCCAGTGCCGGCACCATTACCAGTTAGGCTGATATTTCCATTTTGCGATCGCACCGCAGAGTTGTTAATAACATTGATTCCAGAATTAGTGCCTGTACCTGCGCTACTACCGTTACCATTTAAGGTAATATTTCCCACTCCTGCGGTTTGAATTGTAGATGTGTCTATATTAATACCTTCGTTGTTAATCCCAGTGCCGTTGCCGTTACCGTTCAGGGTAAGATTTCCAGAGAGCGATCGCACGGTACTTCCAACAACATTTATCCCTATATTGTTATCAGTACCATTACCGGCCGTACCGTTGAGGGTGACATTGCCGCTGCCTGTGGATTCTGCAATGCCATTGGAAATTGTAATACCGCTCTTGTTTAATCCTTGATTACCACCAATTCCAGTAATAAGTAGATTTCCATTTTGCGATCGCACTGTACTGGAACTAACAAATATCCCTGCATTAGTGTTCGTCCCATTCGCCCCCGTCCCATTCAAAGTAACATTCCCGTTCCCTAGCGTTGATTGCAGGGTGCTGATATTAGTTATTAAAACACCTACGTTGTTAGTTCCACTGCCCGCACCGTTACCAATCAAGCTGACATTTCCCCCTGCTGACTGCACCGTACTACTGTCAATACTTATCCCTTGATTATTAAATGTACCGTTTCCGCCCGTACCGTTGAAAGTAATATTGCCACTGCCAGTCGATTCGACAATGCTGTTAGTTTGCACGTAAATGCCGCGATTATTATTTGTAGTTCCATTACCCGTGCCCGTTAGACTAATATTTCCAGCAAGCGATCGTACTGTCGAAGTTCCTTCAAATATAATGCCGGTATTATTATCTGCCCCAGCACCTGCCTTACCATCAAAAATTAAATTTCCCGTCCCTGTTGCTTCCACCAAAGCCGAATTTAGGTTAATGCCGTAGCTAAAGCTTGCAGTCCCATTACCATTACCCTGGCCGCGTAGAGTAATATTTCCATCTTGCGATCGCAGGATACTGCCGGGATCGATTCTAATACCCATATTGCGATCGGCTGATCCTGCACTTCCTGTACCATCTAAGGTAATGGTTCCGCTTCCTGTCGTTTCGATAGTAGCGTCTATAATATTAATGCCTCTGTTAGCTTGGTCGCTGCCTTTTCCAAACCCAGTTAGGCTGATATTCCCACCCGCAGAACTCACTCTAGGACTGTTTAAAGGGTTCAATGTTATTGATATACCGTGATTGCTATTTATTCCGTTACCACCAGTACCAACGAGAGTAATATTGCCTGTTCCGGTAGCTTCTGCTACGCCGCCATCGAAAATCAGAATACCGTTGTTACTTACTCCCGTCCCGCTTCCGCCGCCTGTTCCCGTCAAGTTGGCAGTTCCACTTGCTACAGTCACCCTGGAACCAAGACCGTTAATATAGATCCCGTAATTATTATTTATTCCACCCCCGCCAGTGCCGTTTAAAGTAACATTTCCAGTCCCGGTAGATTCGATTATCGCGCCACCGTTTGGGAATCCAATACCATAGTTATCACTCAATAATGTACTACCACCAGTACCCGTTATAAAGATATTTCCATTTACCGACCTTACTGTGGATGGGTTATCAAGATATATCCCCTCATTAAAACCAGAAAACCCAGTACCTCCTCCTGTACCATTGATGGTGATAGTACCTAGCCCTGTTGATTCTACAACTGCGCCATTTCGCATATAAATGCCAACGTTTAAATTGTTGGGCGACGCTCCTCCTAACCCAGTCAGAGTGATATTTCCATCAGATGAAGCGATCCGGGAATTGTTATCTATCTGAACCCCATGATTATTGCCTCCTCCAGCAGTTCCCCCCGTACCATTGAGGTTGATGTTACCGACTCCACTATTAATTATGCTATTATTATTGATATTTATTCCAATCGAGGAGCCTAAAGCACTCCCCCTACCAATGCCAATAAAATCGCCACCATTAGTATTAATCGAAGCGGTATTAATCGTGAGACTACCCACACCTGTATTATCAGCATCGGCGTTGAGGGTGACATTCCCTCCATTAGTGATGATATTTGCCCCAGAATTGATATTAATATCGTTATTAGCTTGAGCAATTAGGCCTGCACCTGCGCCCGTTGGTGTAATAGGAGCGTTAATATTAATGTCGTTATTGGCTTGCAATGTTAAAGAAAAGCCGCTACTCCAAGTAATAGGGTTGGCTACTGTAATATCGCCGAGATTAAAAGACAAAGATGCAGTGGAGATCGTGACGTTGCTTGAACTTAGTTGTGTTTGCAGCGTGGTGGTATTGATAGTAGAAGTAGCGGCTGAAGGTGTAAAGATTCCGCCTCCGAAAGTGCCGCCTGCATTCGCACCTGTGCTAATGGTAATGTTTGTGGGATCTAGCAGCAGGGTTCCGACAGTGCCAAAGGGCGATCGCAAGTCAGCAAATCCTTGATAATCTAAATAATTTTTACCACTAACTTCTGCAAAACCGCCATTACCACTACTCGCTCCGCCTCGTGCAGAAATGTTACCCAGAAAGCGAGTATTTTCATCGGCCCAAACTATTACTCGTCCGCCATTACCGTTAAGCAAAGCATCAGCACTAATAATAGAATCATTGCTCACAAATGTTCTCAAAGCATTCGGTACAGTGCCTAAACCGCGATAGTCGCCACCAATTAATACTGTACCGCCGCCATTATTCCCAGCAGCGTTAATGTTTGCACCAAAAAGTCCTACTCGCTGTCCTAAGATATTGACAGTGCCGCCAACTTCTTCTCCCCCACCTTGGTAAGGGAGGGTGTGGGGGGGTGAAACATTGATATTGCCAGAAGCGATCGCATCTCCTGTTTGTACTGCTACATTTTGCCCAGTCAGTGTTATTTCTCCATTGGCATTTATCGTTAAACCAGCAGCATTTTCCAAGCCTTTCCCTGTCAATAATTGGGGTAAAGATAAAACTGGCTGCGTCCAATTGGGGGGGACTGAGCTTGTATTCGCGATCGGTTGAATATCTAAACTCAATAAATGCCCTGTTTGGCTAACTCTAACTACATTTTCACCTGGTATAGCAGCGATAGTAATGTTGCCACTGGGAGCTTGCAAGGTTCCTGTATTAAAGACAGTACCGCCAATTAATGTTAAACTTTCACCTGGTAAGACTGATAAATTGCCTGCATTGAATATTGCTCCTGGTTGTGCTATTCCGAAAGCAAAACTATTAGGAGTTCCCACTAAAGTTTGCCAATTATTATTACCAATAGCATTAAACCAATTATTATTGCCAAAGCCGATACCTGTAGCGCTGGTAGCGGTAAAAGATGCGGGTACGTTGAGGCTGGCATTAGGGCCAAATACAATCCCGGCGGGATTCATTAAGAACAGGTTAGAATTGCCGCCTGTTACTTGAATTAAGCCGTTAATAATAGAAGCGTCGCCACCTGTAACTCTGCCTAAAATATTGCGGATATTGGGATTAGTTAAAAAGTTGGCAATTTGACCTTCTGAGAGTCCAAATTGAGTAAAACTATGGAACAGGTTGGCTTTATCGCCACTGAGGGAACCTCCTTGGATATCGATGCGATTTCCTTGAGGAGTGACGATCGTACCCGTACCGTCAGATGCTGGTGTGATAACTTGAGTTTGAGCGTTGGTGGGAGAGGCAAATGTACTTAGTAGGCTTAATGTGACCAACAACCGTAGTAAAGTGACTCTATGATCTTGCATCGTTTAAATCCTGATTGACTGAAGATACGAATACACCCTTTCGGGTTCCCTGGTGAACAAAACCCTGATAATTTTTGGAGGTAAAAGCAACACTATGGGTTTTAGCCCCTCATCTCATAAGATAACTTAAACTTCAGCTTGTTGTCTAGTAATTTGTAACGTCAGATTCCAAAGTTTTATTTGAGTGCTAGAGGGGGGAGCTACGTAAGTATATAACCGCTGATTTCCTCCCCCTACTTAAATATTTGCTAATCAATGAGATACAGCGGTAGGACTTCCATATATGTTGCTAGAACTGCACGCGATCGCATGAGGGTTAGCTATTAGCTTTGGCGTTAATGGTATTCATAGTGCTGACAACCTGCTGTATAGCAAGATCCTGCTGCTTTACTGTTAAAGCGATTTGTTGGTTGAGGACAAATATCTGGTTAATTGATTGGGCAACTCCTTGAAAATTTTCTGCTGTTTCCTGTGCAACTTTTACTCCTGATTGCACAGTAATGATTCCTTCATCTGTGACCGATACTGTGGCTTTAATTGCTTTCTTAATCTCAGAAACGAGGGTGTTAATATTGTCTGCTGATTTCTTGCTTTGGTCAGCTAATTTGCGAATTTCATGGGCTACAACTGCAAAACCTTTGCCGTGTTCTTGGGCGCGGACGGCTTCGATAGCAGCATTTAATGCTAACATATTTGTTTGACTGGCAAAATCGCTTACCATCCTAGAAATATCGCCGATTTGACTTGTCAGCTTTTGAGTTTCCTCTATTTGAGAAGCGATCGCTCCAACTTTCTCTTCTAACGCTGTCATTCCTAAGTGAGTTTGCTGTAAAGCAACTGTTCCATTAGCAGACAGATTTTGCGCGTGACGTGCTTGCTCAGCGACAGCGACAGCTTGCTCGGCTGTTGCTGCTGAAGAAGCGGCTAATTCATCCATTGTTGTGGTAACTTCGTTTACTGATGATGCTAAAAATGTGGCGATGCGTTGCTGTTCGCTGGCTTTATATTCTAGTTCTGTATTCGCCTGTTTTAGGCCTATTTCTGCTAATTGACGCTGACGGTCAATTATGCCAAGACTATTGGCATTCCACCAAATTAGCACCCCAAATACTATAATATTTAACAGGCTAGAAAGAGATATTGCCAGTTCCTCAGTGTAAATGCGATCTCGAAATCCCGACAAAATTAATGCGCCTAATCCTGAAGGAATAACTATTACTAATGGGTACAAGCGCCTAGCCATAATTCCACCTGCGTTATCCTTGGCAATGGGTGCCATAATGCCAGAGTCAGGCTGCACAAATAGTATGCCAAGGCAAAGCAGAAGAAATGCTATGCTTGTGTGCAGAGCCATTGCCGTTAAACCGGAACCGAACTGATAAAAGTAGGCATTGCCATAGGCGTAACCTAAGAATCCCAAAAAAGCAATTAATAAGGCCGCGAGGCTAAACAACTGAGCTGGGAGATAGTTAGGACGGCGTTTATTCAATAATAAAAGGGCAGAGCCAAGTAACAGAAAATTCATGGCTGTATTCGGTGCCATCCGTCCGGGTATAGATGTTTTAACAGCGCTTACGCTCTCTTGGAACAGCAGTCGATCGATACCAATATTTATGTTAAAAAGATATTGAATAATGGTCAGAAAACCGATCAGAAAAACAGCCAAACTACACGCTTGGGCTGTGCGGCGGAGGGTTAAGTTTTTGGCTTCTAGGTGTACCAACCAAAGAGATAAACCCCCCACGATAAAACACAGACTGGCGTTAGCTTTCATTGTTACCAATCCGGGCAAGAAGCTTTTGAGGAATGCGATATCAAAGATCCAACCCAGCATGACGGTGCAACCAATAAAGGTGACAGCTATGCTAGCTTTTTTAGAAAATGATTGCAGTGCGATGGTTGTATTAGAGGTTGACAATATCTGGGGCGGCATATTAGAATATTCCGTTGGCTAGCGATTAGTATGATGGTTTAATTTGCTGACATTACTTTAGCGAATTTTACAAATTTTAGAGTTAAATTACCTTATTTAAACGATAATAAAAACGATCGAAATTTAGCAAGATTATGGCTATTGAAGTTGACTATCGTTTTCCTGCGGGTGTGGATGCAGTACGGCAAGCGAAAATTATTGCTGTGGGGCAAACAGCGGGTACTTGGAACGAGCGTTTTGCTAGCAGGGAGTCAGCGCTGCGATCGCACTTAGCCGAAGTCATCAACATTCGTACTGAATCCAATGGTGAAAGTATTGCTACTGTAAGCTTTCCCGAAAACAATGTTGAAAATGACATCCCTAGTTTGCTGACGATGATTTTTGGCAAATATTCGATGGCGGGAACAGCAAAAGTAGTAGCGGTGCGGTTGCCGACAAGTTATGGGATGCGGCCCAAATTGGGGATCGCTGGCATTCGCGATCGCCTGGGAGTTTTCGATCGCCCCTTAGTGATGGCAATTTTCAAACCCGCCCTGGGTTTGACTGCTAGCGATCATGCGGAAATTTTAGCAGAAGTCGCCATCGCAGGTCTAGATATCATTAAAGATGACGAAATTCTAGGAGATTTGGCAAGCGCACCCACTGTGGAACGCCTACGTGCCTGTCGTGAAGTAATTGCCAGAGTAAAGCAGCAAACAGGACGCACGTTGCTTTATGCGGTGAATGTAACTGGAAATGCCACAAAAATAGTTGAACGCGCCCGAATGCTGGTGAAAGAGGGAGCGAATGCGTTGTTATTAAATGTGCTTGCTTACGGTTTTTCAGTGCTGGAGGCGATCGCATCTGACCCCGAAATTGACGTGCCAATTTTCGCGCATCCAGCTTTGGCAGGCGCTTTGTGCATTTCGCCTGACTGCGGAATGGCTTATTCTGTAGTTTTGGGGACGCTGATGGCGCACGCGGGGGCGGATGCGGTGTTATATCCGGCGCATTACGGGAATTTGCCTTTTGATGCTGCCGAGGAAGGAAAAATCCGAGATATTTTGCGCGATCGCGGTGCGTTTCCTGTTCCTTCTGCTGGTATTCATCCAGGTATAATTCCTAAAGTTTTAGCTGATTATGGTGAGGATGTAATTTTGAATGCGGGAACCGGAATTATGGATCATCCTGATGGATCGGAGGCGGGAGTAAAAGCATTTTTTGAAGCTTTAGATCGGGTAAAGAAAAGAGAATCTTTTACCTTAGAAAATCTCCCTAATGGCCCTTTGCGCCGAGCTATTGAAAAATGGGGGATTTAAACATATAGCGGTTCTCTGTCTGGTGAGGTACAATAACTCTACCCCCAACCCCCTTAGAAAGGGGGCTTTTCCGGTTCCTCCCCTTTGCAAGGGGGGCTAGGGGGGGTATTTTTTGTACCTCATATAATTGAGAACCGCTATATCATCTTGTCATATTTTTATTTGTTAACTCTATATTCTCCTGTGACAAGTGATTTCTACTCTCTTTAGCCTTAGAGAAAAAATGAGAGGAAACGTGATATTTTTTTACTTAAAATTATTTAAAAAGGAATTTCATCATCATCCTCTTCCTCTTCCACAGTCTTAGCCGTCATCCGCCAAGTATTAATATACTCAATTTGCACATCAATTT
>DATGYA010000607.1:0-4637 GCA_035298405.1 Kamptonema sp.
ATTTAAAAAGTTTGCCAGAAATTCTCGCTAAAATTGAGGAAAGACTCGATCATAAAAATCTAGCTAAACTTGGCTCTGAGATTTTCAATACCTCCGATCCTGTACAATCAGCTAAAGATGCTATGTTTGCCTTAATTCAAATTGCCTAGCCATGAGTGACCCTAATCGGCTAATCTATCCCACTATCGATCTGTTCCTCTACGATCTAGCCGAAGGGTTAGGACAACAGGAAGATAAAATTAACCAAAGCCGCAAGCAGTTTTGGCAAAAAGTCTATGGTGCAAAAACGGAACAGCTACTAGAAAACCTCAAAAAAGCTGAAGAGGAAGCCTCTGATTACATCGAACTACTAGGTGAGCAAAAAGTTGAGAAATTTGTTTCTACCCTAAATGGCAACTACTATCCTGTGAAAGTAGGAGATACCTACGCCTTACAAGTAGACTGTTCAGGATATAAAGAACCAGAGATCGATAAATATAGCCCAAAACCTGTTGATTCCTTAGCAACTATTCAGGAAATTATTAACAAACAGGTTAACAATCAACCAGGTACTATCGGTCAAAGTTGGCTAATTTGGGGTAAACTACCTGCTGACGATCAAGATGCAACAGAAACCGCTAAAAACTGCTACAAAGAATTAAAATTAGTTCCTACTCCTAAATGGGATAAAGACTTAAAAGCCGAAGGTAAATTTTTAGGAGCAAATTTCTATGAACTTTGGCTAATGCCTTCCGATAGAGGCACTGTCAACCAAAATCATCACGTCTTAATTTGCTTATTCGATTACAATCAAGGGGAGTCGATAGCAGTTGCCGGAAAAACTATGACAAAGCTTTATCCCGAATTTCTTCAATTATTTAGATTTCGTAATAAAGTCATTTGGGCTTATCATCAAAGCCGTCACCTCAAGTCAGATATGAAGCAAGCATCACAATTAATTCAAAAAATTGTGAGTAAACTACCAGAACAGGTAAATGCGCCTAAAATCGACTTAAAAGAATTACAACAAAACTTAGTTGACACCTTGACAATCCTATCAACTTATGCTAATTATATAAGCCGTTTAGAAGAGCAGCAGAACACTATTAAATCTAATCTTACTAATTATCAAATACGACTTAAAACCATTGCTAAACTAGAACCCAATACTAACTCAAATCAACCCTTAGACTTTCTGGAAAGCTTCAGCGATTTTGCTAACGAAAAATATCTGCCTCAGATTGAAGCCGATCGTGCCAGCTTGAGTGCTGGACTAAGGTTATTAGAAAATGCTATTAAGACAATTGAGGGTATTATTGAAATTGAGCAGACAAAGAGCGATCGCGCCTTAAATCAGACAATCTTTATTGCCAGTACAGGCCTCGCCGCCAGTGGGATAACTGCTACCTTAGTTTCAACTCAGGTATATTCTCCCCAAAACAAAGATAATACTATGACTCTATCTAGTGCTATTTTGTGGTCTATTGGGATACCCTTTTTGGTCATAGTATCCGCCATCATATTTTTTAGCATTCCCCGCTTCTTCCGTCCCCGTTGATAATAATTTTCCCACCTCATACTTAACCCGCCGGGGGTTAAAACCCCCGTCTAATAGCGAAAGTCGGTTAAAACCGACTGAAGATCAAAAAGTTTTTAGTCCTCTTCAGAGGACTTTCTCTATAAGACAGGGGTTTCAACCCCTGGCTGGCTGGCGGCGATCGCAATTAGTAAAAGACGATATTCCCTACTAATCCATCCTCAAGCAAAGCTAGAACGAGTCCGAAGTTTATCAATAGTCACAGCGATAATAATCACCAAACCCTTAACAACTAACTGCCAGAAAAACGATACATTCATCAAAGTTAATCCATTGTTAAGTAGCGCAATGATTAAAGCTCCCAATAAAGTACCCCAAATAGTACCAATTCCCCCCGTAAAACTCGTTCCGCCCAAAATCACCGCCGCGATCGCATCGAGTTCGTAACCTTGCCCTAACATCCCCGTCGCACTGTAAAGGCGCGACGCGCTCATAATTCCGCCTAAACCAGACAGCAACCCACTCACGCCATAGACAAATAACAGTACCTTATTCACCTTAATTCCTGTTAGTCTCGCTGCCCGTGCATTACCCCCCACGGCATAAATATGTCTGCCCAGAACAGTCCGCCTTAACACAAACCAACTCGCTAATACTGCCAGAAAAGCGATAATTACTAACCAAGGAAGCGGCCCTACATAACTGTTACCTACCCAAGCAAAATTGAGATTCCGATTAATAACTGTAGTGCCATTAGCTACTAAATAGGCAACCCCTCGCAAAGCAGTATAAGAACCCAGCGTAACGATAAAGGGAGGCAAACCTAAATAGGCAATTAAAGAACCATTAATTAATCCCAAACCAACTCCCGCTAATAGTGCAGCGGGTACTGCCAACAAACCTGCACCGGGAATTAATGATACCAGCACCCCCACAACCGCCGTCACCCCTAAAATTGACCCCACAGAAAGGTCAATTCCCCCAGTCAAAATCACAAACGTCATCCCCGTAGCCAGCACAATATTAATTGATGCTTGCCGAATGACATTAATCAGATTTCCTAGTGAAAGAAAGTTGGGTGTAACAATTGAAAAAATTATACAGATGCCAATCAAAATTGGTAGGATACCAGCCACCTGGATAAAATTTCTCCAAGCTTGAGCTTTACTCGCTTTAGAGCGATCGCTGCCTGAATTTTTGCTAATTTTCGCTTGCGTTTGACTCATGATTTTTCTACTCCTCTTGCTCCAGTTGCATAAGCCATGATGTTCTCTTGTGTAATCTTTTCCCCAGTCGAGCCGCCTACTTCACCAACTAGGCTGCCCGCTCGCATTACTAAGACGCGATCGCTCATTCCCACAATTTCCGGCAACTCGCTAGAAATCATCAAAATGGCGACACCATTTGTTGCCAAATCGCTAATAATGCGATAAATTTCGCTTTTGGCCCCAATATCCACGCCTCGCGTTGGTTCATCTAGCAACAGCACCTTCGGGTTAATTGCCAGCCAACGCGCTAACAATAACTTCTGCTGATTTCCCCCCGATAAATCCACTGCTCTGATGCTCGGACTAGCCAGACGAATCTGCAAATTTTTAATAGCATCTGTCACAACTTGAGCTAGAGATTTTGAGTTGATAATGCCAGCTTTTGCCTCTCGCTCAAGCACATTCAGAGTGATATTTTCACCGGAACTCATTTCCAGAAATAAACCTAAATTTTTGCGGTCTTCTGGTACATAGGCAATCCCTGCTTCAATGGCATCATCTGGGCTAGAAATGTTCAAAGGATGCTGCTCTTTAATATCTTCCGGCACATAAGCAATTCCTGATTTAATGGCATTACTCGGTTCGGAAATATTCAGAGAACGACCTTCTAATTTAATTTCCCCGCTAGTCTTTGGATCGGCACCAAAAATCAGACGAGCCAGCTCAGTTCTACCCGCACCAACTAAACCAGCTAAACCCACAATTTCACCAGCATGGAGTTTAAAACTCGCAGACTTTACCTTTTTCCGCTCATCACTTAAATTTGTTACTTCCAGCACAACTGAGCCAGGATTTGTTTGACGCTTATGTTCGTATAAATCCTGTAACGGACGACCCACCATCATTTCAACCAGGCGTTCTGCGGAAATTTCGCTCTTTTCCAGAGAGCCAATATAGCCACCATCTCGGATTACACTAACGCGATCGGCAAGAGCATAAATCTCTTCCATACGATGGCTAATATAAATAATGGCAATTCCCTCTCTTCGCAAGCGATGAACAACTTCAAAAAGCTTTTCTGTCTCACGGTCTGAGAGCGCCGCTGTCGGCTCATCCATTACTAGAATGCGGCTTTGATCTTTGAGTGCTCTGGCGATTTCCACTTGCTGCTGTTCGGCAATTGAAAGTGTGGAAACCAAGTCTCCAGCATCAAAACTGGCATCAAGGTTTTCTAGTACCTGAGATGCCTTAATCCGCATTGCGTTTTGGTCGATTAAAGCGCCCCCTTTTGTGAGTTCGCTCCCCATAAAAATGTTTTCGGCAACTGTGAGATTTGGGGCGAGATTAAGCTCTTGATAAATAATCGCTATTCCCAACTGTCTAGCTTGACCGGGACTGGTCATCTTAATAGCTTGACCATCAATTCTGATTTCTCCCTCATCGGCTATATAGGCTCCCGCTAGAATTTTCATCAGCGTACTTTTGCCCGCACCATTTTCACCCATGAGGGCGTGAACTTCCCCCGGATAAATTGTCAGATTTACATCATGCAAAGCATTGAAACCATTAAAGGTTTTTGTAATGCCTTGCATTTCTAGAATTGGTTTAGTCTGTAGAGGTGATTCAGAGATATTTACCATCAAAAATCCTCCAGTTTTATGTAATACTCCTTCACTGTATTACGCAACCTGAAACTTATTAACTCGATCGAGATTGAGACAGAAGCTTGTTTATTCACTTGTCCAGCCTTTATGCTCGTTAACGTTTTCACGAGTAATGAGTTTGACTGGAATTAGAATTGTTGGGTCTGCCGGCTTCTTTCCTTTCCGAATATCATTTCCCACCTCAACAGCCTTGGCTGCCATGCGAAATGGATCTTGAGCTGCTGTAGCCGCAAATAAACTATTGTTCTG
>DATGYA010000608.1:0-1553 GCA_035298405.1 Kamptonema sp.
TATCTTCTTTACGCAATCTTTAAATTCTTGGTATTTTATGACCTTAAGTTGTATTTTTACGTAAATTCTCCTACGCAGTGTAACAAATAGCACTCAGCAGCAATACGGTGAGAGAGAAATAATGCTGAGTAAGCTCAAGAACCCAGAGGCAAACAAGTGTTAACTGTTACTCCTTGACAGTCGCCGAAATAGTAGTTATAATTGACTGTTAAACCATAAACTTAGGAGAAATAGTACCAGTGGAAGTTCTAAACATCAAACGGGAAATCGAAACGCTGTGCGATCGCCTAGCCAAAGTACAAGACTGTCTTTAACCTCTCAGCAATAGCTGCAAAGATTGAAAATTTACAACAATTAGCAGGACAGCCAGGATTTTGGGAAGACATTACCGCTCTTAAGCTGACACTTCAACAAATAGATGAACTCGAATCTTATCCTGCACGGCTTAACCAGTATCTAATCATTTTAGAAGATGTCAAAGCAGCAGTAGAATTGCTGGAATTTCAATTAGATGACGACTTGCTGCAAGAAGCTCAAACCAGCATTGCTCGGCTAAATCGCGAACTTGAACAGTTGGAATTAGAACAACTGCTAAGCGATCCTTCCGACCAAAACGGAGCATTCTTAACAATTAATGCGGGAAGTGATGAATTAGATGCTCAAGACTGGGCAGGAATGTTGCTGAGAATGTACTGTCTTTGGGGACAAAAGGGAGACTATCAACTTCAGCGACTAGATTCCCAGGAGGATTACGTAGGCATTAAATCTGCCACTATACAAATAGAAGGGCGTTATGCCTATGGCTATCTCAAGTCAGAAACGGGAACCCACCGAATAAGGCGAATATCGCCGTTTAATATCACAAAAAAGCAGCAAACTACAGCAACGGTGGAAGTTACCCCAATAGTGGAACTGGTGATTCCAGAGAAGCATTTAGAAATTAAGCACGCTTATTCTAATGTTATGAACATTAACGGTATGCGGCATCCTTGGGTAAAAATTGTTCACATTCCCACTGGTATTTCTGTAACCTCGTCGCAAGAGCGGAGTCAGTTACGTAACAAAGAGAAAGCTCTCGCTATTATCAAAAGTAAGCTGTTTGCGATCGCGCAAAGGCAATTCGTCAAAGACATTAGCGAAATAGATCGCGATCGCATTGCAGAAATCTTTACTCACCCGATCCGCGATTATGCCTTCTATCCTAGCGAAATAGTCAGGGATCTCCGTACTGGATTTGAAACAAATGCCGTTGCAGAAGTGCTGGCAGGCCACCTTAATCCCGCGATCTCAGCCTATCTCCGCATGGAGAAAAAGATTAATGGGAATGGTTAAGTCCACATCTTCAACCCATGATTTTTTGGTTGTTAACGGTTAACGGTTAACTGTTAACCGTTAACACTTAACAATTACCGAAAAAGCAGTTAAAATTTACAGTAGACCCCAAAACTAGGAGAAATAGTAGCAGTGGAAGTTTTAGACATCAAACGAGAAATCGAAACGCTGTGCGATCGCCTGGGTAAAACCCAGGACTATCTTTGACATCCCCGCACGTC
>DATGYA010000609.1:0-4990 GCA_035298405.1 Kamptonema sp.
ACTTGGTACTGTGTCGATGGCGCGGGGCGATATCGAACTTCAGTCTCGGATTTCCCAAGGGGTGAACAAGCGGCGCGAACAAACTAAGGTGTTCAAGCTGACAACTGTTTCTGACAAGGTGGCTTTGCAAACTCTAATTCAAGCTGCTTATCGTCAGATTTTCGAGCGCGATCTGAACCCGTATATTGTGAAGAATGAATTCACGGCGCTGGAAAGCAAACTGGGTAACAATGAAATCAACCTTAAGGAGTTTATTGAGGCTTTAGGTTGCTCGAATTTGTACATTAAGCAGTTCTATGCACCTTATCCGAATACAAAGGTGATTGAACTGGGTACGAAGCACTTCTTGGGCCGTGCTCCTCGCAACCAGGCAGAGATTCGGGTGTATAACCAAATTCTCGCCAGCCAAGGTATTAAGGGCTTTATCGGCGCGATCGTGAACAGTGTGGAGTATGCAGAAGTGTTTGGGGAGGATACGGTTCCTTACCGCCGCTTTCCGACACTACCTGCTGCTAATTTCCCGAACACGGAGCGGCTATACAATCAACTGACTAAGCAGAATGATGACTTGGTGGTGCCGAGTTTTGAGCCTGTAGCTTTGATTGATAGAAGCTAGAGCGATTTGATGAGGTATTAGATTGCTTTAAATTTAGCATCTAAAATTAGGTGAGGGCGGGTAAAAGTACCTGCCCTTTTTTATTGTTTTATAGCTCAAGGAATAATGAAAAATTAAAAAGGGAAATGCAATTTCCAGGTTAGCTAAAGGAGTGGTAGGAAGTCGTAAATAATCAAATCAAATATAATTGCTAGAATGCGTTTAACTCTAATCGCACCATTTTAAGGAGTAAACTCATGTCCGAAGACTTTTCCTTCGACGAACTCTTAAACCAAAGTTTTGCCGCCTTCAAAGAAGCTGAAAATCAAGTGGGACGGTGCAACGTTTTAGTAATTGGCAAAACAGGGGTAGGCAAAAGCACTCTCATCAACGCAGTATTTCGCGATCGCCTTGCTGAAACCGGAGTCGGTAGACCAGTCACCCAAGGCATTCGCCAATATACAAAACCCAATTGCCCCATCACTGTCTATGATACGCCAGGACTAGAACTAAACGCCGAACAAATTAAAATTGTCCAGCTCAATGTCGCCAAGCTAATTGATGACCAAAGACTGCTACCTCCTATAGAACACATTCACGTAATTTGGTACTGTATAAATCATGGGACAAATAGAATAGAACCAGTTGAGGAAAACTGGCTCAAAGAAATTGAAATCAAAGATGTGCCAGTAATTTTAGTATTAACTCAGACCACAACTAAAAAGCCAAGTGAATTTTTTAAGGAACTAGAACATCTAAATTTACCAGTTAGTCAAATCATACCCGTGCTGGCAGAACCCGAAGAAATTGACGACGACTACACCGTAAAATCCCACAGTTTAGATCGTTTAGTAGATTACACTTTTCAGTTGCTACCAGAAGTTGCTAAAAAAGCTTTTGTTAAAGAACAAATTGCCAGTATTGACCTAAAAGCAGATATGGCATTTAAGTATGTAACAGGCTATGTCGCTGGTTCTGCTGTAATTGGAGCGACTCCGATACCTTTTGCTGATGCGCCGATACTGGTAACAGTACAGACAGCAATGATAGCAAACATTACCGTTATCTTTGGATTGCCCTTTAACAAAGGATTTATTTCCACTATGTTTTCAACAATTACAGGTGCAAGCGGAGTGACAGCAGTTGGCAGAACTATTGTTGCTAATCTACTAAAAATGATACCAGGTGCAGGGACTTTAGTAGGAGGCGCTATTTCAGGAGCAACAGCCGCAACACTAACACTTGCCCTTGGTTTAGCTTACATTGAAGTGCTTAAAAATTATATCAAAGCTCAAATCAATGGAGAAAAAATTTCTTTACCTGAATTAAGCAAAATGTTCCTTGAATTATACAAAGACTACGTACAATCGGGTCGCAAAACCTTAAGAGAAGACAAACCGATACCTCCTAAAAATATCAATATTGAGTGAGCGTCTAGTGTGTATATAAATCCAAATCAAAAGATTTATAGGAGAGCTAACAGCTTACCAATAATCAGGGAGATTAATTTCCTAAAACTTGGTGACAACGTTTTAAATAAATTTGAGCTACTGTATCCTCTACAGTTTTTTGTAGACACTCTTGTAACAAGGACGATGCCTCTACAAACTCGTTTTGGTGATAGAAAATCATGGCTTCTTCAAACTTGGTTTTAGTGGCAAACTTAGCATCTCGCAGCGGGGGAGCATCTGCATCAAAAACTTCATAGACTCCCACTAATTCCACTTTACCCTTAACTTTAACCTGACCAATAAAGCGGACATTATAATCTGTCGGTTTTTGTAGTTCAAAATAGGTGCGATCGCTAATTAGCAATGACACGCCATATTGTTTCGTCAATTCTTCAATTCGTGAAGCTACATTCACAACATCTCCGATCACCGTTCCATCCATCCTAGAGGTTCCTCCCACTATTCCTAGCATCGATATTCCTGTATTAATTCCAATACCAATTTTGAGCGGTGGATGGTCTGAATTTTGATAAGTTATATTGTATTCCGAGAGCGATCGCAGCATTGCCATTCCCGCATTTACCGCATGATCGGCCAGACCATTAAATAACGCCATAATCGCATCGCCAATATATTTATCAATAAATCCATGATTTTCCAGTATCGCCGGTTCCATCCGCGATAAATAGCTATTAATAAATTTAAAATTATCTTGAGGACTCATTTTTTCTGATAAACTGGTAAAATCACGAATATCAGAAAATAGTACAGAAACTTCCTGCTGAATCTGATCTCCTAATTGAATATCAATAATACTAGATTTGTCTAATAACTGGAGAAACTGACGCGGAACAAAGCGTAAGAAAGACTCGTTTAGCTCTTGCAAATGCCGCTCCTTTTCGTGAAGTTCAGCAATTAATTTCGCCTGTTCAATCGTTAACTTTTTCAACTGCTGGTTCATTTGTATAAATTGAGCATTTTTTTTAGCAATATTTTTCTCTTGCCTATAACTATGTATAGCTTCTGTGACAGTTAATATTAAGTCTTCATTCTGCCACGGTTTGGCAATGTAACGGTAGAGTTTTGCATACTTAACTGCATTGGCTACCGCTTCAATTGTTGCTTGACCTGTGAGCATCACTTTCATCGTTTTGGGGGAAAGATCGTGGACTCGCCTTAGTAATTCATCTCCTTTCATCTCTGGCATCACATAGTCAGAAATAATCAGCGGAATTTCATAATTTTCTGCGATTAATTCCTTCAGTAATTCTAAGGCATCTTCACCCCCTTCAGCAATTTCAATTATGTAGTCATTGCTCAAAGCTTTTCTGAGTTCTGCTTTGAGACTTGTGAGAATAGTTAACTCATCATCAACGCAGAGAATTACATTTTTACTCATGGTTTTTTAAACCAGATTTAATAGCTTCTATTAACTCAAATTCTGACCAAGGTTTGAATAAACATCGAGAGAGATTAGCTGATTTTTTAACCCTTTCTATAGCTGCATTGTCGGCTTGACCTGTGAGCATTATTTTCACAATATTAGGAAATTTTTCATGGACACGAATTAGAAATTCATCTCCTTTCATTCCTGGCATTAGCCAATCAGAAATAATCAAAAGAATACTAATATCTTCGTCGTTCATTTCATCAATTAAATCTAGAGCATCACTTGCATCCTCGGCAATTTCATAACAATAAGCATCGCCAAAGGCTTTTCTCAATTGTGCTTTGAGACTCTGTAACACGACTTTTTCATCATCAACACATAGAATAAATGGTTTAGACACGATCGTATTATAGGTAAGGGTTTATGATGGATTGAGCTGACTCATCTGGAAATCGCACCGATGATTTTAGATTCAGGAGCGAGATTCATGGGGAGAAAAACAGTGAAAGTAGTTTTTCCGGGAGCGGATTCAACTTCAATTTTACCTTGATGTTTTTCCACAATTTTCTTGACAATATCCAGTCCGAGACCACTACCTTCTCCAGATGGTTTGGTGGTAAAGAATGGGTCAAAGATACGGGGAATAATTTCTGGTAAAATTCCCGAACCGCTATCGGTAATGCTGATTTTTGCTTGCTCTTCTACTTGGGTGACATCAATTGTTAGTGTACCGCGATTATTCATTGCCTGAATAGCATTGTGAACAATATTTGTCCAAACTTGATTCAGTTCATCTGGATAACAGTAGAATGGCGGCAAATCTACATAGTTACGAATGACAGTTACTCCTTGCTTTAGAGAATTTTGATAGAGCGTTAAGACCGTATCAATGCCTTGAATTACATTAAAAATTATGCGTTTACCCGTTTCGTCGTGATGAGCATAAGTTTTTAAGGCGAATACAACTTTAGTCGCACGTTCAGTAGCAGTATAGATAATTTTGGTACTTCTTTGTAGACCAGATAAGTTGTATGCAATCTCTAGAATATTACGACTATCTGGATGTTTGAATAAGGGGAAAAATGGTGCAATATCTTGATAGATTTCCATATCAATTAAGGTATCAGCAATAACCTCAATATTGCTGATATTTTCTACTTCCATCTGGCTAATAAATTCTCGTTTTAACTTCCGAGATTCTTTGAGAGAAATAGTTGGCTTTTTGTCGTTTGCTCGTTTTACTAACACAAAAAAAAGTTCTAATTCTTCTGGAGAAAAAGTCCGAATCATTGTTGGTAATTCAGCAAAAGTTTCAGCTAAATATTTAGACATATTATTCACAGAAGAACGAATTGCACCCAATGGAGTATTCACTTCATGGGCAATGCTGGCAACCAGTTGTCCTAAAGTCGCCATTTTTTCAGATTGGATAAGCTCTTGTTGGGTAGCTTGCAATTGTTTTAAAATTGCAGTTAATTCCTCATTTTTTTGTTGCAGTATTTCATTCTTTTGTTTAAGATTCTTTTGCAGAAAACGCATTTGACATTGTGTTTC
>DATGYA010000610.1:0-2305 GCA_035298405.1 Kamptonema sp.
GATTTTCGCGGTAAAATTAGTCCAGCTTGCTCTACTAACTGCAACGGATAGTGTTTTTGTTCCACCAAATAGCTGTAAAGAGCTTCCCAGCCAGACGGTGCATATCCTAACTGAAATTTCTGGATAGTTTCTTCACTTAACTTGCGCTCAATTTGCAAGTATTGCAATGCTTTCTGTCCTTGCGACTGTCGCAAAGCGTGCTCGTAAAAACTAGAAGCTAAAGCCAAAATTTCATATAACTGCTCTCGCAAAGATATCTGGCGTTGCAATTCTTGCCGCTGTTCCGGTTCGAGAGTTTGTACTGGAACCTGATGTTGTCTTGCCAATTCTAATACTACATCGCTGAAAGAACGCTTGCCGAATTCCATCAAAAATTTAAAGGCATTTCCGCCTGCACCGCAGCCGAAACAATAAAACATTTGCTTGCTGGGGCTAACAGTAAAGCTAGGAGATTTTTCATCGTGAAATGGACATAAACCCACAAAGTCTTTGCCTCTTTTTCGGAGTACAACGTGAGTGGAAATGACATCTACAATGTCAGTCCTTTGTTTGACTTCCTCAATTGTATCGGGATGGAGGCGGGGAATTTGCATAAAGCCTTCTGAGACGAATCAGAAATATCTTTGATTTTACCATAACTACCAGGACGATCGAAAGCCGATATACTGGTTTCGTGAACATTATAACAGATTTAAGAGCATTACCATGACGCAAGAAACTGATGATATTCACAATTATAACGCTTTGAATCCCAGACAGCAGCAGCAGCGATTAACAGAACTAGCAATGGTGTTTTTGCGACTGGGAACGTTCGCCTTTGGTGGCCCTGCTGCTCACATTGCGATGATGGATAATGAGGTGGTGAATCGCCGTCAGTGGATGAGTCGAGAAAAACTATTAGATTTGTTGGGGATCGCAAATTTAATTCCCGGCCCTAACTCGACGGAGTTAGCTATTCATATCGGTTACGAACGAGGGGGATGGCGTGGTTTACTAATTGCGGGAAGCTGTTTTATTTTGCCTGCTATGTTAATTGTTTGGGCGCTAGCAGTAATTTATCACCGCTACCAGACTGTTCCCCAGTTGGAATCGCTGCTTTATGGCATCAAGCCTGCGATTATTGCGATCGTACTTCAGGCTGTATGGAATCTCGGTAAAAAAGCAGCTAAAGATGTGCCGACAACGATCGCAGGGGTAGCTGCGATCGCAGGTTATTTCGCTGGCTTGAATGAAATTTTGCTGTTAATTTTACTTAGTATTGTTGTGATGCTAGTGAAAAATTGGCCCTCCAGAGGAAACACAACCGGAGTATTTTTGTTGCCTTTGTCAGGATTTATAACCCAGGTTAGTAATACAACTGCCGCAGTAACATCTGTCAGTTGGCTTAGCGTCTTTCTTTTCTTTCTTAAAATTGGATGCGTGCTTTATGGTAGTGGTTATGTATTGCTAGCATTTTTGCAGCAGGATTTAGTCGAACGCAATCACTGGCTAACATCACAGCAGCTTTTAGATGCCGTTGCGATCGGACAAATTACACCGGGCCCTGTATTCACTACTGCAACTTTTATTGGGTATTTACTAGCTGGAAATGCAGGCGCGATCGCGGGGACAGTAGGTATTTTCTTACCAGCTTTTGTGCTGGTTTGGGTAGTTAACCCTTGGGTTCCTAAATTACGTCAATCTTCTTGGGCTAGTGGATTTCTGGATGGTATGAATGCAGCTTCCTTGGGATTAATGGCAGGAGTTACCTACAGTTTGGGACAAGCTGCACTGGTAGATTGGTTAACAATTATTGTGGCAATTTTGAGTGCGATCGCAGTGTTCCAATTTAAAATTAATTCGACCTGGTTAGTGCTAGCAGGGGGTGCGATTGGATTGACATCATACTTATTCAGATTTATGGGGTGAAAACTAAGCGATCATAGGGAAAATTCTATCATTTTCTTGAGGGAACTCAAGTTCACCATAATATCTTCAGTTAGGGGATTTTGATACATCAATTGTCTAATAGGATAACATTCAAAGACCTCACCTGTTAGGTAGTAATGTTTAAGCTTCAGATAGTGGCTAGTTCCCCAGTAATAGTGACCTACATAGTGGGGCGAAACCAACTCGATCACCTTAGTTCCAGGTTGGCAAAATATTGTATTTGTTAAGCCGCTTCCGTGGGGTGCAACTATCACTTTAGCATGAAAAAATAGCGCGATCTGCTCTTGTAAAGGCATAGACTCTAGAAAGATTCTGACAAACCCAAATTTGCCCAATTCCTCCATCACATCATCTTCATTCATAACGCGCCGATATC
>DATGYA010000611.1:0-2993 GCA_035298405.1 Kamptonema sp.
CGTGCAAAATCCTGGATTAACCACCCGCGAAATTATGGCAGTTGCCCAACTTTCGCGCAGTAACACACGCGAGCATTTGCAAAAATTGCAAAGCATGGGTTCGATTTATTCGGAAGCAGACCCGAACAATCCCAAAAAGCACCGCTATTACCCAGCCAGCGGTGCATCGACAGGGGGAAAGGCAGAGGAAACTTAAAAGCAGAGCGACTCAGATCGATAAATAGTTATTCATCTGAGGAAAGTTTAGGCTAAAGCAGGAGTAGGTTGTTTTTGCCCTGCCAATTCCAACAAACGACGAATGCGTTCTGCGGTGGGGGGATGGGTACGGAAAAGCGACTGTAGACCTTCTGCTGAGAGGGGATTGATAATTAGCAGGGGTGACATTGCTGGATTGCCATTCATGGGTATTTGGTGTCCCATTGCTTCTAGTTTTTCCAGGGCGCTGGCTAAAGCTAAAGGATTACCCGTAATTTCAGCCGAACCTAAATCGGCGGCGAATTCGCGAGTGCGGGAGATCGCTAATTGAATAAAAGTAGCGGCAATGGGAGCCAATATAATGAGAAATAAGATAGCTAGAGGGTTTCCACCCCGGCGATCGTCGCGACTAACTGGGTAGTACATCGCTCCGAAAGTCAGTATTCGACCGATAAAAGTAATTGCTCCCGCGATCGTACCTGCGACTGCTTGGGTTAAGGTGTCTCGATTGCGAACGTGGGTAAGTTCGTGGGCTAAAACGCCCGCTAATTCTTCTTTGGAAAGCAGCTGAAGGATGCCTTCGGTAACTGCTACGGTGGCGTGTTCGGGATCTCTACCGGTGGCAAAAGCGTTGGGAGATTTAGTCGGTACGATAAATAGTTTGGGCATGGGAATGCCGGCTTTTTGGCTTAAATTGCCTACTAAATCGTAAAGTTCGGGCGCTTCTTCCCGTGCGATCGGTTGGGCGCGATAAGCCATCAATGCAGCGCGATCGGAGTAAAACCAGGAGCTAAAACTAGTCAGCGCTGCTAAGCCAAGCCCGATGTACAGTCCTTGTTCGTTACCGATCAGATAATAGCCGCCGAGTACTAAAAGTCCGCTGAGCAATCCCAGCAAAGCGGCTGTTTTGAGTTGATTCATTCCCCGCATAATTTACGATGTCCGATTGTTAAGTATTTATTCTGTTAGTTTTAAAGTTCTCAAATTTTCCAAGCGTAATGTCTCTATCCCTTGAATGAAAAAAGCCTCTCCCTGCTGGCAGATAGACGAAAAGAATTGATTTGTAATTATTTAACTTCTATTTTGGGGAGTAATTTTAGTATAATTTTTTATGCGCTTACTATAGCAATTGATATTTCTATAAGTTGGAAAGCATAGGAGATTGAAATGCCCCAGTATTCTTTAGCTGAAGATCCGTCAATTATTTTGGATATTCCCGGCAAAAATGATACGAAGAAAAATCGCGAGGCGGCAATTGAACAATTACTGGAAATGATGGATTCTGGAGAAGTCGAACTCGATTTAAAGGATGGTTTTGGGCCAGAGCAGTTAATTTTGCTCAGGCAAAACGTAACTAAACCCACTTCAAATAAAGGTGAGAAAGAAACGGAAGAAACAGATGCGATCGGCCAAGCCGTCCAAACTTTAACTCAGTTTGCTACCCTTCGCCAAAAAGCCGAAGAATTACGTCCGGCTGCACGGGAAGCTAGAACGCAAATCGACCTTTTATTTGAAGGAACGGTAACGGTCGAACAAATCCAACAAATTAAAGATGGATTGAAATCTTTGAAAGTTTTTGCTCAAACTAATTTGCAACTGCGAGAAGCTTTACCAGAAGCAGAAGAAGCACGCAAAATTTTGGATGAAGCAATGGTTACTGCTGCTTTAGAAAAGGCTGAATTAGAAAAAGCTGCCCTCAAAAAAGCAAGCGAAGATCCCGATCCGAAATCGCGTTCTCAAAAGTAATTTGGATGGGGGATGGGGAGGTGCTATACAAAAATCATCACTATCATTTTCTTTCCCGTTCCCCTTTGCCTTCTGCATTTTGCTCGCTCTTAGTGTTATTTTACTATTACCGAAAAATTGGGTTTAAAGCCCCGTCCTTCCAGGACGGCTTTTTATGGTATTTCCATTAATCTTATACCAGATATGGTAGTATAAGACAGGAGGTAAAACGATGCTAGTTTTTGAGTTCAAAGCTTATGGAAAGTCAGCGCAACTAGTCGCAGTAGATGATGCAATTCGGACTGCCAAATTCATCCGCAATAGCTGTATTCGGCTATGGATGGACGTTAAAGGCACGGGCAAAAACGACTTGCAGAAATATTGTGCTGTACTTGCGGCTAACTTCCCTTTTGCAAATGAACTTAATTCAATGGCTAGACAAGCTAGTGCCGAACGAGCATGGTCGTCTATCTGTCGATTTTATGAAAACTGCAAAAAGGGTATTCCTGGTAAGAAAGGTTTTCCCCAGTTCCAGAAAGATTGTCGCTCGGTTGAGTACAAAACATCAGGATGGAAACTGGCGGATAATCGAAAATCGATAACCTTCACCGACAAAAAAGGCATTGGACGATTAAAACTCAAAGGTACTCGTGATTTGCAATTCTACCAAATTAACCAGATTAAACGGGTGAGATTGGTAAAACGTGCTGACGGAGTATATGTGCAATTTTGCATTGATGCAGAACGTTCTGAAAACATAGAAGCAACTGGTAAGACAGTTGGTTTAGACGTTGGAGTTAAGGAATACTACACCGATTCCAACGGCGTTAGATTAGCGAATCCTAAGTTTTTGCGTAGTGGAGAAAAGGTTCTTAAACGCTCACAACGTCGAGTTTCCAGAAAAGTAAAAGGTTCAAAAAATAGAGGCAAGGCTAGGCAGATTTTAGGTAAACGCCACCTCAAAATAAGTAGGCAACGTAAAGACCATGCTGTGAAACTAGCAAGGTGCGTAGTTCAGTCTAACGACTTGATAGCCTATGAAGATTTGAGGATTAAAAATATGGTGAAAAATC
>DATGYA010000612.1:0-8447 GCA_035298405.1 Kamptonema sp.
AGCAAAAGGAGATTTATCGCAAACCATCGCCTTAGAAATAGAAGACAGACCCCTCAAAGGAGAATTTCTCCAAACTGCCCAAATTGTTAACACAATGGTAGACCAGTTGAGTTCCTTCGCATCAGAAGTAACGCGGGTGGCGAGGGAAGTGGGAACGGAAGGGAAATTAGGCGTGCAAGCTGAAGTCCGAGGAGTGGCTGGAACTTGGAAAGATTTAACGGATTCAGTTAACTCGATGGCGGGAAATTTAACAGCACAGGTGCGGAACATTGCCGAAGTGACAACCGCTGTGGCAAATGGCGATTTGTCTAAGAAAATTACTGTAGATGTTAAAGGTGAAATTCTGGAGTTGAAAAACACTATTAACATCATGGTGGATCAGTTAAGTTCCTTCGCATCGGAAGTAACTAGAGTTGCAAGAGAAGTGGGAACTGAAGGTAAATTAGGCGTGCAAGCTTACGTGCGGGGTGTTGGGGGAACTTGGAAGGATTTAACCGATAATGTTAACTTGATGGCGGGGAATTTGACGGCGCAGGTGCGGAACATTGCGGAAGTGACAAAAGCGGTAGCAAATGGGGATTTGTCGAAGAAAATTACTGTAGATGTTAAAGGCGAAATTCTGGAGTTGAAAGATACTATTAACGTGATGGTGGATCAGCTTAATTCCTTCGCTTCTGAGGTGACGCGGGTGGCGCGGGAGGTGGGAACCGAGGGTAAATTGGGCGGTCAAGCTGATGTAAAAGGAGTTGCGGGAACGTGGAAAGATTTAACCGACAACGTAAACTCGATGGCGGGAAATTTGACAGCGCAAGTGCGGGGAATTGCGAAAGTTGTGACGGCGGTGGCGAATGGGGATTTGAAGCGGAAATTAATGCTAGAAGCGAAGGGGGAAATTGCAACTCTGGCAGATACGATTAACGAGATGATTGATACGCTGGCGACGTTTGCAGATCAAGTGACAACGGTGGCGCGGGAAGTGGGAATTGAAGGGAAATTAGGGGGCCAAGCGAAGGTTCCTGGCGCGGCGGGAACGTGGCGAGATTTGACGGATAACGTGAATGAATTGGCGGCGAATTTGACTACTCAGGTGCGTGCGATCGCAGAAGTGGCAATTGCGGTAACAAAAGGCGATTTAACGAGGTCAATTTCCGTCGCCGCTGAAGGAGAAGTTGCCATTGTTAAAGATAACATTAACCAAATGATCGCCAATCTCCGGGAGACAACGCAGAAAAATACCGAGCAAGATTGGCTGAAAACAAACCTCGCTAAGTTCACTCGAATGTTGCAAGGTCAGAGGGATTTAGAAACTGTTTCTAAACTAATTCTCTCGGAATTAACACCTCTGGTTTCGGCTCAGCATGGGGTCTTCTTTATGATGGAAGCTGTCGAACACGACCCCTTCCTCAAATTGTTAAGTACCTACGCCTACCGCGAACGCAAACATTTAGGCAATAAATTTAATTTAGGCGAAGGCTTAGTAGGACAGTGTGCCCTGGAAAAAGAGCGAATACTATTAACAGAAGTTCCAGAAAATTATGTTAAAATTAGTTCGGGACTGGGAGAATCTACGCCGCTGAATGTCGTGGTTTTACCTGTACTATTTGAAGGCCAGGTGACGGCAGTAATTGAGCTAGCTTCTTTCCGCCGCTTCAGCGAAATTCACTTAACATTTCTCGACCAACTCACGGAAAGTATCGCCATTGTTTTAAATACAATTGCGGCGAGTATGCGGACGGAAGAGTTGCTGAAACAGTCGCAATCTTTGGCTGAAGAGTTACAAGCTCAGCAAAAGGAACTCACAGAAACTAACAAGCGGTTAGAACAACAAGCGCAGTCATTACGCGCATCTGAGGAACTACTTAAGAGTCAGCAAGAAGAGTTGCAGCAGACTAATGAGGAACTAGAAGAAAAAGCCGAATTGCTAGCGCTGCAAAATCAGGAAGTTGAGCGGAAAAACAGAGAAATTGAACAGGCCAGGAGATCGCTGGAAGAAAAAGCGGAACAGTTGGCTCTTACTTCCAAATACAAGTCAGAGTTTCTGGCAAATATGTCTCACGAGTTGCGAACTCCGTTGAATTCGCTGTTGATTTTAGCTCGATTGCTTTCTGACAATACTGATGGCAATTTGACTCTTAAGCAAGTTGAATACACCCGGACAATTTACTCGGCTGGAACAGATTTACTAGGACTGATTAATGATATTTTGGATCTGGCTAAGATTGAATCGGGTACGATGTCAGTAGAAATTGAGCAAGTATTGTTTGGAGACTTGCGAGAGCATTTAGATCGAACTTTCCGCCAAATTGCACAGGATAAGAAGTTAAGTTTTCAAATAGAGCTTGAGGTTGGGTTGCCAAAAGGTCTTTATACTGATGCAAAACGCTTGCAACAAGTTTTAAAGAATCTCCTTTCTAATGCGTTTAAGTTTACAGAGCGTGGTGAGGTGAAATTGCGTGTCGAAGTAGCGCGACAAGGGTGGAGTTTAGAGATAGAAACTTTAACGAGTTCCGCTACTGTTTTGGCTTTCTCTGTTAGCGATACAGGCATTGGGATTTCTGCGGAAAAACACAGGGTTATTTTTGAGGCTTTCCAACAAGCTGATGGTAGCACTAGCCGCAAATATGGCGGAACGGGTTTAGGTTTATCAATTAGCAGAGAAATCGCTAATCTATTAGGCGGAGAAATTCAATTGACAAGTCGGCCTGGTGAGGGTAGTACGTTCACGCTTTATCTGCCACAAACTTACCAAGAATCGCGAATGATGAATAACAGGGTATTGGCAATTGCTAAGCAGCAAACAATTCAATTGCCATCGGCTATTTCTTCCCCGGTTCCCTCACCAAATTTTCACTTGCCGATCGCGCCTTACCCGTCTCCTTTAATCTCAGACGATCGAGAAAGTATTGAGTCTGACGATCGCGTGCTTTTGATTGTTGAAGATGACGCAAACTTCGCTCGTATTCTTTTGGATATGGCGCGAGAACAGGGTTTTAAAGGTTTAGTTGCTTTGCGGAGCGATATTGGTTTGGCGATGGCGCGAGAGTTCAAGCCAACTGCGATTATGCTGGATCTAAATTTGCCTGTGATGGATGGTTGGACAGTGCTAGATCGCTTGAAGCATGATGCGAATACGCGCCACATTCCGGTTCACATTGTATCAGTTGAAGAAGGGCGGCAGCGCGGTTTGCAGTTAGGCGCGATCGCGTACTTACAAAAGCCTGTAAGTAGCGAAGCATTGAGCAAAGCTTTGACTGATATTAAGGGTTTTGTGGAGCGGCAAGTGAAGAATTTGCTGGTGGTGGAAGATGACGAAACACAACGTAATAGTATAGTGGATTTAATCGGTAATAACGATGTGGCAACAACGGCTGTAGGTAGTGGTGCAGAGGCGCTACAAACTTTGATGTCAGGGCATTTTGATTGCATCGTACTTGATTTGGGACTGCCAGATATGACTGGTTTTGAACTGATTGAGCAGATCAAGCAAGAGGCAACTTTGAAAAGTCTGCCGATTATTATTTATACAGGCAAAGATTTAACGAGAGCAGAAGAAACTCAACTCAAGCGCATGGCGGAAACAATTATTGTTAAAGATGTGCGATCGCCTGAGCGCTTGTTAGATGAAACTGCTTTGTTCCTACACCGAGTCCAAGCAAATTTACCGGAACCAAAGCGTCAAATGTTAGAGCAATTATATCAAACTGACTCGACAATCGCCGGTAAAAAAGTCTTAATTGTTGACGACGATGTGCGTAATATTTTTGCGCTTACGAGTATGTTGGAGCGTCATCAAATGCAAGTGACTTATGCTGAGAATGGAAGAGATGGTATAAATGTATTACAAAACACCCCCGACATCGATATTGTACTGATGGATGTGATGATGCCAGAAATGGATGGTTACGAGACCATGCAAGCAATTCGTAATATGCCTCAATTTATTTCACTACCGATGATTGCTCTTACTGCTAAAGCGATGAAAGGCGATCGCGAAAAATGTATTGAAGCGGGCGCATCTGACTACATCACTAAACCTGTCGATACTGAACAGTTGCTCTCGCTGTTGCGCGTTTGGCTTTATCGATAACAGTTAGTTGTTAGTGGTTAGTTGTTAGTGGTTAGTTGTTGGTTGTGAGTTGTTATCTGATTTTGTAGCAGTGGCTTAACCCGATTTGTTGTCTAAGTAAAGTTGCTAAGGCCACTACTATAAATGCTAGGTAAATACTTTGAGCTGACAACTAACAACCAACAACCAACAACTAACAACCACCAACCAACAACCAACAACCAACAACCAACAACCAACAACCAACAACTAACCACTAACCACTAACAACTAACAACTACCAATGAAGAATGGTCATGAACTTGAAACAATCGAAATTCAACTCCTGCTAGAGGGGATGTTTCGCTATTACGGATTCGATTTTCGTAATTACGCTCTCGCCTCTCTCAAACGCCGTATCTGGAACACTATTCGCTCAGAAAGCCTCAACAGCGTCTCTGGACTTCAGGAAAAGGTACTCCATAACCCCGCTTACCTAGACCGCTTACTGCTGGATCTTTCTGTTAATGTAACGGCAATGTTTCGAGATCCTAGTTTTTATATTGCTTTCAGAAATAACGTAGTGCCGCTACTGCGTACTTATCCCTTTATTCGCATTTGGCACGCCGGATGTTCAACCGGAGAAGAAGTTTATTCTATGGCTATTTTGCTCGAAGAAGAAGGGCTTTATAATCGTTGTCGAATTTATGCTACTGATATGAATGAAATAGTATTAAAAAAAGCTAAGACTGGTATTTTTCCCCTAAAACAAATGCAAGAATATACGCAATTATATCAGCAAGCGGGGGGCAAGAAAGCGTTTTCGGAGTATTACACTGCTGCCTATGATAATGCAATTTTTCGCTCCTCGCTCAAAGAGAATATTATCTTTTCTCACCACAACTTAGCAACGGATAGTTCGTTTAATGAATTTAATGTGATCTTGTGCCGCAATGTGCTGATTTATTTCAATACAGCCCTTCAAGATCGAGTACACAAACTTTTTTATGAGAGCCTGGCAGTGTTTGGAGTTTTGGGACTAGGACACCAGGAGTCTCTCAAGTTTACCCCTTACGAGAAACACTATGAGGAAATTGAAAGACGTGAAAAACTCTACCGGAGAATTAAATAAAATAAATTTTGAAATAGTTGCGATCGGGACTTCTTTAGGAGGGCTAAATGCCCTCACAACTCTACTGGCAGATTTGCCAGAAAATTTTCCACTGCCGATAGTTATTGTCCAACACCGCCACAAGGATTCTAACAATAAACTGAGTTATTATTTACAGCAGCAAAGCTCTCTCCCTGTCATAGAAGCTGAGGATAAAGAGACGATCGCACCAGGACGAGTTTACCTAGCTCCTGCGGACTATCACTTACTAATTGAATCGCCGTGTTACAGTGAATTTAGTGTAGATGAAAGCTATTTTACAGGAGGGGCGGCTCCTGTGTTGACTAAAGCTGAAATTCAAAATCGCGGTGCTCCTACATTTGCACTCTCAACTGAGGCTCCTGTCTCTTACGCTAGACCATCAATTGATGTGTTATTTGAGTCGGCTGCTGATACTTTTGGGGAGAAAGTTATTGGCATAATTTTAACGGGAGCGAGCGCTGATGGTAGTAAAGGATTGGCAAAAATTAAAGCTGAAGGAGGATTGACTTTTGTACAGGAACCAGATTCGGCGCAATGCCGGATCATGCCGGCATCCGCGATCGCGACGGTGGAAGTAGACTGGATTTTACCGCTGTCGAAAATTGCTCCCTGCTTAGTCAAGCTACTAACAATTAAAGATTAAAAATTTATGAAAATACCGCATGAAGATAAAGTAAATGTGCTTCTGGTGGATGACCACCCAGAAAATTTGGTGGCTCTAGAAGCTATTCTCAACAGCTCTTCTTATAATCTAGTACAAGCTAACTCGGGTGCGGAGGCTCTGAGATGTCTGCTTAATCATGATTTTGCGGTTATTTTGCTTGACGTGCAGATGCCGGGAATGGATGGATTTGAGACAGCAACATTGATTCGCTCTAGAGAGCGATCGCGTTCTACTCCGATTATTTTTATTACAGCATTCAGCAATAATGATACGCAGGTATTTAAAGGTTATTCTCTGGGGGCGGTAGACTACCTTTTTAAACCAATTGAACCGGAAATATTGACTTCCAAAGTGGGAGTATTTGTCGAATTGTTCCAAAAAACAGTTGAGGTGAAGCGCCAAGCAACACAACTAGCTGCTGTTAATGCTGAATTGAGTAAAAGTGAAGAGCGATTTCGGACTTTGAGTGCTTGTTCGCCCCTAGGAATTTACTTAGCTGATGTTGAAGGTCGTTGTACTTATATTAACCCCCGTTGTCAAGCGATTTGCGGGTTAAGTTTGGATAAAAGTTTGGCAGAAGTTTGGCAGCAGTCGGTACATCCAGAAGATCGCGATCGCGTAGTAGCAGATTGGTTAGATTGGATTAAAGAAGGTCAGGAATATTCTAACGAATTTCGATTAGATTCTGACGAAAATGTGCGGTGGATTAATGTGCAGTCTTCGCCTATGTTTTCGGATTTAGGCAAACTGATCGGCCACGTTGGTACAGTTAGAGATGTTACAGATAGGAAGCAAGCAGAGGAAGAACGCGGCAGACTAATCCGGGAACAAGTGGCGCGGCAAGAAGCTGAGAGAGCTAACCGGATGAAGGATGAATTTCTAGCTATTCTCTCCCACGAACTTCGCACTCCTTTAAATGCAATTCTCGGCTGGTCTAAGCTACTTCGAGCCAAGAAGTTTGACGAACAAACTATTGAAAAAGCTTTGGAAACAATTGAGCGCAATGCTAAATCTCAAGCACAACTCATTGAAGATATTTTAGATGTTTCGCGGATTCTGCGCGGTAAACTCAATCTCAATCTGCATCCGATTAATTTGGAATATGTGGTTGAGATGGCAATTGATTCTCAAAGACCGCTGGCTGAGGCAAAATCAATTGCGATCGAATTAGAATGTAGTTCCAATGTGAGTAAGGTTGTAGGCGATAGCGATCGCTTGCAGCAAGTTGTCTGGAATCTGCTTTCAAATGCGATTAAGTTTACTCCTGACGGTGGCAACGTAAAGGTGCGGTTGGAGTTAGTTGGCGATCTGGTAGAAATTCAGGTAATCGATAGCGGAATTGGTATTACTGCTGATTTTCTGCCTTATGTTTTTGACCGTTTTCGCCAAGCTGATAGCACTACAACGAGGTCTTACGGTGGTTTGGGACTGGGACTAGCGATCGTCCGCCACTTGGTGGAACTACACGGCGGTACTGTTGGCGCACAGAATAACGTGGATGCACCAGGGGCAAAATTTACGGTTTCTCTGCCAGTATTTGGCCCTCGCCATCAAGATGCAGAGGAGGGTTCGCGGGAACTCAACTGTACGGGTGCTGCGATCGCAATGCCAACTCTTGCGAATTTGCATTTGCTGGTGGTGGATGATGACGACGACACCCGCGAGTTTCTTACTACTGTACTGGAACAACAAGGAGCTCAGGTGCGATCGGTAGCATCAGTCAATGCCGCGATCGCAGCTTTAAACAATTCTTGGCCGGATCTGCTGCTAAGCGATATTGGAATGCCTGAAGCAGACGGGTATGAGTTGATCGCGCGCGTCAGAGAAATGGAAGTGGTGCGGGGTGGAAAAATGCCTGCGATCGCGCTGACGGCTTACGCGAGAGTAGAAGAACGTCGCCAAGCGTTACAAGCTGGTTTCCAAATGCACCTCTCTAAACCCGTTGAGCCAGCTCAGTTAATAGCAGGAGTTGCTAATCTTGCAGGAATTATAAAAACTCCTGTTGTTAATTGTTAACGGTTAACGGTTAACGGTTAACGGTTAACAGTTAACTGTCACCTCCTGTTAAACTTGGTTTTTAAATCATTTAGAGTGGGAGATTTTTGAGGTTTACTTATAGTTTGTCTGTCGCTACTTGGTCGATCTTGCAACTTCATTGACAAACTGATTCGCTTCAATTTTTCATTAACTTCTAGGACTCGCACTTTCACCACTTGTCCAACTTTAACAATCAATTTTGGGTCTTCCACAAATCGGTCAGCTAGTTGGGAAATATGCACTAAACCATCCTGATGTACTCCAATATCAACAAATGCGCCAAAGTTAGCTACATTGGTGACAATACCTTCTAATTCCATGCCAACTTCCAGGTCAGATATTTCTTTAATTCCGGCTTTAAAGGTAGCATATTTAAACTCATCTCGCGGATCTCTTCCCGGCTTTTCCAGTTCGGTGATGATGTCGCGGAGGGTGGGTGCGCCAACAGTATCAGTGACGTATTTCTTGATGTCGATAGATTTGACTTTTTCTGAAAGTTCTGTTATCTGTTTTAAAGGTACATTCAAATCTTTCGCGATCGCTTCCAC
>DATGYA010000613.1:0-10245 GCA_035298405.1 Kamptonema sp.
GATCTGATAAATTAGCCCAGGCAAATTCTCCGTCAGCTTCTGAAAGCGGGCTTCGCTGGCACGCAGTTCAGTTAGAGTTTGTTGCGATCGCTCATAAAGTCGGGCATTTTCCAAGGAAATTGCGGCTTGAGTGCAGAGTAAATTGAGTAATTCGACGCGATCGCTCGTAAACGCGCCAACCGTCAGATTATTTTCTAAATATAAAATGCCAATCAATAGTCCTTGATTAATAATTGGACTACAAAGAATACTTTTAGGCTGGTACTGTTTGATATAAGGATCGCCTGCGAACTGAGGACTTAAGCTAGCATCAACAAGTACGATTGCTTCCAAACTATGCTTAACATTATTCACCAAACTAATCGCTACATCCTGACTTAATGCTAAAGGCGTTGATGATATCTGTGGTTCTTGTCCCTCTTCCATAAGAGCTGCTACCTGTAACTCAATATCTTGTTTAAGCAGCAAAACACACTTACTTGCACCAGCATTCGCGCTCACTATTTTTAGTAGAATAGCTAAAAGCTTATTCAGTTCAATCTCTCCAGAAATAGCTTGAGAAGCTTTAAGCATAGTAGTCAAATCTAAAGCGTCAGAGACACTAGAAGAGTGGGTAAAACTAATTTTACCCCCCGAAATAGTTTCATTAAAGGTACTAAAAAATCGCGGTTGGTTTCTGATTAGATCGAGTAATTTAGGATAGCGTTTTTCTAGATCCTCTATTTTAGCTTTAGCCCCCCATCGGGCATAACAATAATATGCGTCAATCATGTAGGCTTGAGCTACTTTTTCTTTGTTCCATTCCAAGTAAAATTTAGCTGCTAGTTCGTTGGCGAGAGCTTCTTCTTGTAGAAGTTCATTTTTACTGGCGGCTGCTATGGCGCGATCGTACAGTTCAATCGTCAATAATTTATCTCCAGAAATACGCGCCATTTCTGCTGAAATTAGCTCGTAGGCAGCGCTAAAATTCTCCGAGCAGTTTTGCGCCCAAACAGCTAACTGTTGTTTATATTCTATCAATTTTTGCCATAGATCGGATTGTTGTACCTGTGGTATCCGCTCGTAACTTTGGCATAACAATAGAGCATAGATAAAGCGATGTCTGGCATAGGGAAGTAAGCCTTGGGGAGCAACATTAACAATCTCATTTTCAGCTTTTTCCGCAGATTCTAAAGCTTCCTCTGGGCGATCGCAGAGGTACAGTATTTGGCTTTTAAGAATATTATAAATACAGATAACTTGCCAGTTCTTATGTTTTTTGCAGCGTTCGAGATAGTCATATTCTATAGGTTCTGACCAAGTTGTTGTTCCTCTCAAATTGGCTACAAGCATTTGACCGCCAGTTAGTAAATCTATAGCCCATTGATTTTTTTGCTTTTGACTAAAAGCCAGAGAGTGATTAATTTCTGCCTCTAATTGCTTGAGTTCTACTCCCTGATAAAAACGACAGTACATATTGTGTCCAAAAGCATAGGCAGCATATTGTAAATTGCTTGATTCCAAACCAATTTGATAGGAATTTTGGTAATCTTGGCTGGCAACCTTAAGAGGGTGAGACCAATGGCGTAGAGAACTACCAATCATTAAATAGGCTACACTTTCAGCCGAACTATTATTAAATTTTGGCATTAATTGCAGCGTTAAATCGATTAACTCACCTGTATTTTGATAGTTATTTAAAGCATAACCACGTAGGCCACCGTAGGCTGGGTAAATATAGCCTATTTCAGGCGTATTACCGTACTGCAAACACAAATTAACAGCCTTGGCACAAATGACTGACCACAGACGCTGATGCGAGCGATAGGTGGGTGGGCCCATAGCAATAGCTAACTTTGTAGCCATTTTTTTCTCAGGATCGGTCATCATAGGTAGATCGCTGAGAGAAGCGATCGCTCGGCTTTCTAGGATGGCTTGAGCAGTGGCAATTTCGCGATCGCGTACTGACTCAAAATCATCATCGTTAATATCAATACCAAACAAGGATAAAGCTTTAATCCCCGCAGCAATGGCTTCTGGATACTCAGCTCGTAGGGTATATTGAATAATTGCCAAGTTGTAAATCTCGGCCTTTTCTAGAGGAGTTTTTGCCTGTTCTAGAGTGCGATCGAGCCAGACTTGCGATCCTTCAATATTGCCGTTTAAATACTCAACTTCAACCCGTTCTTTGTGGAGTGCAAAGCATAATTCATATTGGGTATTCCAACAGTCTTCTCTCAATAATTCCATGCCAGTAGTCATATACTCGCAGGCAGCACTATATGCAGTAGAAGTTTTAGCTTTTCGTCCGGCTAATAAGTTTAATTGGCTCAATCTTTCCTTTTCTTCTGGATCGTTTAATAAGTACCGACCGCGATTTAGTTGATTGGCAATATCGAATAATTTTTCCTCACGATCTGCCAAAACAGTATTTCTCAAAAGTAGTTGACCGATCTGTAGATGTGTTGCTTGCTTGCTGTCATCGGGAATCATAGAATAGGCAGCTTGTTGGACGCGATCGTGTAAAAATTTGTATCTAACAATCTGAGAAGTTTCTTGAGTAACTATTTGGCTTTCTTGTCCCACATAAAACTTATAAACATCACCAATCGGTAAAATCAACCCTTCTTGTAATGCTTTCCACAAAGCAGCAGCCGTCTCGATTTCTGATTGTTCCGAAACAATTGCTAATGTTGTTAGATCGAACTGATTGCCAATACAAGCAGCTAATTGCAATGCCTGTTGAGTTGATTGCGGTAATTTTCCTAATTGTAATGCCATAAAGGCAACAACTTCATCTGTAAGTGCAAGCTGATTTACTTGTGCAATATCGCATTGCCACCCCCTGGTAGTCCCCCCTTGGTAAGATGGGGTTGGGGGGGTGAATTTAATAAGATTATCTTGATGCAATGCCTTGAGAAACTGTGTTGCAAAAAACGGATTACCTTGAGTTTTTTGATAGACCAATTGAGAAAGAGTCACTGCTAAACTTTCCGTACATTTAAGTGTGTCAGCAACTAATTGATTCACTTGATCTTGACTTAATGGTGCTAAAGTAATCGTATTAATTATTGCTTGTGTTTTTTGAATTTCGCTCAAAGCCAGCATTAATGGATGTGTCGGGTTGACTTCGTTATCACGGTACGCACCCATTAACAAAAGATGACCTGTATCAGCCATTAAAAGCTGCATTAACTTCAGCGATGCTGAATCTGCCCATTGCAAATCATCTAAAAAAATTACTAATGGATGTTCGGCGGTTGTAAAAACTTGTGTAAACTTTTGGAACAATAAATTAAATCGATTTTGGGCTGCTGTTCCTGATAATTCCGGTACTGCTGGTTGTTGACCAATAATTCTTGCTAATTCGGGGATGACTTTAATAATTACTTGTCCATTTTCTCCTACAGCCTCTAATATTTGGTTTCTCCATTTTTGGATTTGTACATCGCTTTCTGTTAATAATTGCCCCATTAAATCTCGGAAAGCTTGGACAAATGCACTGAAGGGAATATTTCGTTGAAACTGGTCATATTTCCCTTTGATAAAATAACCCCGTTGGCGAACAATCGGTTTATGAACTTCATTGACAACCGCCGTTTTCCCAATTCCTGAAAAACCTGCTACCAACATCATTTCTACCCCCCTATTTCTGCCCTTAGCAAGGAGGGATTCAGGGGGGTTAGCGACTCGCTCAAATGCTTGTAGTAGAGTTTCTACCTCGGCTTCTCGTCCATAGAGTTTGTCAGGGATGATGAAGCGATCGCACAGATCCCGTCGCCCAATTTCAAAACTATCAATCTTACCAGTTTCTTGAAGTTGAGTTAAACACTTTTCTAAATCAAATTTTAATCCCAATGCACTTTGATACCTATCTTCTGCATTTTTTGCTGTCAACTTTTTGACTATTTTTGATATTACAAATGGGATTTTTGGGTTAATTTCATGTACTAATGGTGCTGCTTTTGCAATATGACAATGCACTAACTCTATCGGATCGCTTGATTGAAAAGGTAATTCTCCTGTCAGTAATTCGTATAAAGTTATACCCAAAGAATAAAAGTCAGTCCGGTAGTCAACTCCTCGATTCATTCTGCCAGTTTGTTCTGGGGAAATATAAGCCAGTGTCCCTTCTAAGACATTGGGATTAATGAGAGTTTGTGTTTCTCGCGGGAGTAGAGAGGCAATACTAAAGTCGATTAATTTGACTTGTTTGGTTTCAGGATTAATTAAAATATTACTGGGTTTAATATCTTTGTGAATGATGCGATCGCGATACAGTATATCTAAGATATTGCACAGTGCGATCGCTATTTCCAAAAAGTCCTTCAAAGGCAGCGATTTCTTGCCTTTGAGTGTCCATTCATCAAGAGAAATACCGCCAAAGTCTTCCATAACCAACCCATAGCCATTTTGATATGGTTCCAGGTTATAAGTTTGGACGATTAGAGGTGAGTTGAGATTTTTAGCTATGGTGTATTGATTGCGAAATTGTACCAATTCGCTGAAACTAGGATATTCATTTTTTAGCAGCTTAATGACAACTGGTAATCGATCGCTGAGCCGTATAGCCCGATAAACTAAGGTGCGACTTCCTGAATAAACTATTGCGATAATTTGATAGTTTTTAATTTGAATGGTTGTGCGGTCGTTATTGTTGTTATAGTTATTCATGGCTGTTGTTGTTTGTAAATTAACGATCGGTGCTGGGTTTAATCAGTCTGGAAAGTAAAAGAAAATTAATTGTTTTGTTCGGCTTTAGGTGGTAAGTAATAATAAATTGTATTCCTTGACCTAGTGGTGAGTTGACCTGAATGGAACCCCTATGTTTTTCAAGGACGATTTAACGCTTATAAACACCTGGTTAAGCTGTCGAGGAAAGCATTCGATCGCCGGAATATTGCCGTAGCCGTGCACTACTTCAATGGCGGGTCGCCGATCCGAAGCTTTCAATTGATATTTGAGGATTAAGATCGTACTGTTGATGCCCTCGTGAATCTTAAAAAGCACTTTGTAATCTTGGTCAGCTCTAGAAAAGGTGCGGAGGCTAGTGCTAATGTTGCGATCGCATCCCAGTTGCATCGAGTTAATCATTTTGGGCAAATCTTCGATGAGATAATCCAAGTCTATATCTTTGGCACGGTCGGCAATGTTCGCAGCAGTAGTGTGTAGATGCAGCCAATGGCGATCGGTATGAGATCCTTATCCTGGTGGTGCCTATTAACCTGAGTTCGATGGAGTTTGAGCGTCACACCGTTCGGATGACGATCTAGGTGTTGCCACAAGTTATAAGTTCTAAGGCTACAGGAAATTAGCTTGTCAGTTTTAACGTTTATTTAATGCCAGGAAATTTGAGATCGTTCAAAATGATAAACTGGTTGTTCAATGTCATACAATGATGGCTTTTCTGGTTGATAAGTATAAGCGATAGTCATCCACGTCACAAAAAACTTCTCTCAGGTGTAAGTGTGATGCTCTCTGTTTCATAAAAGCCTCCCTAATTGTCTAAATATTTGCTGGCTATATCTCTATTTTCCGACGCTTACTGATTAGATTATAGTTTTATCTGTGACGTAAATGCAACTGGATGGTGGTGTAGGCTGAGCGCGGTTCGGCTGAGCGCTCACCGTCGAAGCCTCACCGTTGAAGCCTCACACCAAAGTCCGAAGGTATCGCTTGCCCAATATTCCCTTGTTGCGTGGCGTAGGCGAAGCCAGCCTTAGGCATCGCGCTCCATCGAACTCACGTTAGCTAAAGTCCGCTCGGCTATTGCATCAAGCAACACAACAGTCTGCTGATTGTGACTGACTTTGTATATCAGTTTCAGGAGAATGTCCTGACTGTCCTCAATGAGAAGGTGCTGCAACACAACTGGCTCCGTTCCCACGATAATTGATCCTTCGATCGGGTGACACTCCCCAAGGCGAAAATGGTTTCATTAGTTAAAAGGGGAGAAAGGGTTTGCTGGAGGATAGGGGTCAACAATTACGGATAGCGCCTTTCCAAATCGGCAACTTTGGCTTTAGCACCCCAACAAGCATAGCCATAGTAGGCTTCAGTCATGTATTCTTGAGCAATACGCTGTTTGCCCCAGTGGAGATAAAATTAACTGTTTTGTTCGACTGTAGTTGGTAAGGTAATAATAAATTCTGTTCCTTGACCTAATGTTGAGTTGACGTTCAGGAAACCGCTATGTTTTTCGACGATTTGATAGGCGATCGCTAACCCCAATCCCGTCCCTTTCCCTACTCCCTTCGTCGTAAATAAATGCTCAAAAATCTTGGACTGTAACTCCGCACTCATGCCACTCCCATTGTCTTTAATCCGAATCATTGCCTGTTTTTTATCGTCTGATAACTCAGTCTTAACAGTGATTTGATTGTTAATTTCTGCATACTTTCGCCCTTGGTTTGAGTCTTCTACAGCATCAATAGCATTGCTCAACAAATTCATAAATACCTGATTTAATTGTCCAGCATAACATTCAATTGGGGGTAAATTACCATACTCTTTAATCACTTTGATTTCGGGGCGCTTTTCGTTAGCCTTGAGGCGATGTTTCAGGATCATAATGGTACTATCAATTCCATCATGGATATTGCAGGCAACCGGATGGTTAGTATCTGCACGGGAGAAGGTGCAGAGGCTGGTACTAATATTTTTGATGCGATCGCACCCCGTCTGCATCGAATCAATCATTTTGGGCAAGTCTTCGATAATATAGTCTAAATCTATATCTTCGGCATGAGCGGCAAGCTCTGTTTCTGGGGCGCGAGCTCGATATAAATTTAGATGCTCTACTAAATCTTTTAATGTTTGCTGCGCCTCCTTGAGATTGCCAGCAATAAAACCGACAGGGTTATTGATTTCGTGAGCGACACCAGCGACTAAATTACCCAGGGCTGACATTTTTTCGCTTTGAACAATGGTAAGTTGGGCTTGTTGGAGCTCGGTTAGGGCTTCTTGTGCCGCTTGATATAAACGGGCATTTTCTAAGGAAATGGCTGCTTGAGAACAAATTAGATTCAGAACTTCGATGCGATCGCTGGTAAACGCCCCCACTGTTAGGTTATTTTCTAGATATAAAACCCCTATCAACTGTCCTTGATGCAGAATTGGACTGCAAAGGATGCTTTTTGGCTGATGTTTTTGGATGTAAGCATCAGCCGCAAACTGAGAATTGATTCTGGCATCTGCTAATACTAAAGGTTCCAAATTCCGCTTGACAGTATTTACCAAACTAATCGCTACATCTGCACTTAATTCTAGGGGAATTGATGGTAATAGTTGGGCTAAATTTCTATCTTCTACCAAAGCTACTACTTTTAACTCTATCTCTTGTTTAAGGAGTAAGACACATTTACTTGCCCCAGCATTGGCAATAACTATTTCTAGGAGAGTAGTTAGGAGTTTATCGAGTTCAATTTCTCCAGAAATCGCTTGAGAGGCTTTGAGTAGAGTTGCTAAATTTAGTGCTTCCGAGATGCTGCTAGAGGTTTTGGTAGCAGCGATCGTTCCGTGTGCAATCGTTTCCTGCAAAGATTCAGCAGCACGAGGTTGCTCAAAGATAGGTGAAAGGAGTTGATGGTAACGTTTTTGTAAATCGGTGACTTTAGCTTTGGCTCCCCAGCGAGCATAGCAGTAGTAGGCTTCAATCATGTAGGCTTGAGCTACTTTTTCTTTGCCCCAGTCGAGATAAAATTTGGCGGTGAGTTCATTGGCTAAGGCTTCTTCTTGTGTGTAACCACTGGCTTTAGCTCCGGCGATCGCGCGATCGTACAGATCGATCGCTTCTGCTCTGTTACCTAAATTGCAGTACCGTAGTGCTTCTACCAAAAAATACTTGTGTTGATAATTGATTGGGGCAGCACTGACATAGATGCCTAGTTTTGCTTGGTTAGTTTCAACCTGAGAGAGAAGTTTTACTTGCTGCGAAGGATCGACCGTTGGATAAAGTGTGAGACGAGCTAATGAATCATAGTAATAATAAACTGGTGCAGAAGGCATTCCCACACCAGCTTTAAGATATTTTTCTCCTACATCTGCATCCTGAATGGCAACAGCAACATCTCTAAAGAAGAAGCTCAACATCAACTTACACAGATAAAATAGATGGAGGGCTAATTCATCATTTTCTTTACAGAGTCTTGATACGTATTGCGCTTCATCGCTAGCATCACTACCAAGACAGCTTGGCGTTTCGCTAAACTCAGTAAGATTTTTGATAGAATAACGCAGGATATGTGCCCAACTTAAAAAATGTTGACTTGTTGCAAACTTTGCCTGATAAATAGCAAGTTCTTCTAGTAATGTTTCTAGCCCTTCTACACCACTTAAATAGGTGTACATTAACCTAAACGAAGTGGAAACAAGTGAGTGAACTGAATCTCCTGTTTCTAATCCAACTTGATAGGACTCCTTCAATAAATTAATCGCTTGTTTAATGCTTTCTCGATTCGATTGATTAAATGCAGCAACCTTAAACTGAGTCATGCTCTGAACCGATCTTTCAGAGAATTTATCCATGATTTTAAGTGCTAGCTGTCCAAATTGATAACTTTCTTCTAGCTTATTCAACACAGTGCTGACAATAATCCCAAAATCTGCGTATCCTGGTGCAGAAAAAGGTGAATTACCATATTTAAGCGACAAATTGACCTCTTCACACGCAATAATTGGAAAAAGGTGGGGAGCTGCCTGATGCACGGATGGAACAAGGCTAGTCATAATTCGTAAAGCAGCTAAAGCATTCGCATCCTGCATTACTGGAAAGTTTACTAACTCTTCGATCGCGCAACTGGGTAAAGATGCCAGCGTATTTTCGACGTACTGTTGAATTTCTAAAGAGGTGACTAGCTCAGGAAAACTTATCCCCAATTTCTGAAGAATTTCTCGACCCACCGTAATTGCCTGAAGCTGTTGATTTTGTACCTGATATGCTTGAAGTTTGAGCTCATATACTTTCACTCGATCGAGTAAGGTAATAGTTCGTTGTAACACAACCTGAATCAAAGATTCCATCTGCTCAAAATCACAATTGAGCAATGCGACTTCTGCTGCTTCCTCGTACAAGCTTTGCATCAGATTAGGATTAACATTCCAACCACTTGCCGTTAATAGCTGTATTCCCTGAGCTAGGTAATTCTGTGCTGCGCTATAGGCAGTTGATTCTTTGGCTTTGCGACCGGCCCTCAGATTTAATTGAGCATACTGCTCACACTGAGTGAGTGGAGAAAGAAGTGAAATGCCATAATTTAACTGATTGACAATCTCAAAAATCCGTTCATTTTGTTGGGCTTTGTCTATATTTTGCAAAAGCAGTTGTCCAATGGCAAGATGAGTCAGTTGTTTCTGTTCCTCTGGAATCAACAAATAGGCAGCTTGTTGAACGCGATCGTGCAGAAACCGATAAGTGGGATTGGCTGAGGCTTGCCAAACTTCTTCACGCTCTGATTGTGTAAAGAATTTATAGATTTTGGTGGTGGGAATTACTAAGCTTTCTTGTAATGCTTTCCATAAAGCCGTAGCCGTCGCTCCTGCTGATTGTTCGCTAACCATAACTAAGGTGTTTAAATCAAACTCGGCTCCAATACAAGCCGCTAATTTGAGAATATTTTGAGTTTCTGTAGGCAATTTCTGTAATTGCAAAGCCATAAATTCTACTACATCATCAGCGATCGCTAAGACTTTGACTTTGGCAATATCGCACTGCCAATGCTGAATATCCCAATTAAAACTAATTAACCGCTCGTCATGTAAGGCTTTGAGAAACTGGGTGGCAAAGAAAGGATTTCCTTGGGTTTTTTGATAGACCAATTCGGTTAAGGGTTTAGCTAGAGATAACTCGCAATTCAGGGTATCTGCTACCAACTGATTCATGTCTGATTCCTTTAAGGGTGGCAAGGTAATTGTATTGACTGTCGCCCCAGTTTTGACGAGTTCATCTACAGTTAAAATAAAGGGATGTACTGGCGAGACTTCATTATCTCGATAAGCTCCTAATACTAATAAATATCCCCGCTCTTGTAGCAGTAATTTTAATAAATTCAGGGAGGCTGAATCTGCCCATTGCCAGTCATCTAAAAACATGACTAAGGGATGCTCAATACTTGTGAAAACTTGTACAAACTTTTGAAACAGTAAATTAAAGCGATTTTGGGCAGCACTGCCTGATAGTTCTGTGGCTGGTGGCTGTTTGCCAATGATGTTTTCTAACTCAGGAATTACGTCAATTAAAACTTGTCCACTGTCTCCAACTGCTGCTAT
>DATGYA010000614.1:0-6817 GCA_035298405.1 Kamptonema sp.
GACGATGTTTTGATTCATGTCACGAGTTTTTTTCGAGACAAAGAAGCGTTTGACACCTTACAAAGCAAGGTGTTTCCGGCGATTGTGAAAGATCAAGCGCCAGGAAACGTGCCGATTCGGATCTGGGTGGCGGGATGTTCAACTGGGGAAGAAGCTTACTCCATTGCCATTTGCCTGCTGGAGTTTTTAGACAAACAGGCAATCAAGCCGCAGATCCAGATTTATGCTACAGACATTAGCGAGCTGGTGATCCAAAAAGCCCGGACAGGCTTTTATAAGCAGAGCTTGGTCGCAGATGTTTCCCCAGAAAGGCTACAGCGTTTCTTTGTGCAAGTTGAGGGAGGATATCAGATCGGTAAGCCTGTGCGCGAATTATGCGTCTTCGCCAGACAAAACCTGTGCAGCGATCCACCCTTTTCTAGGCTAGACCTGATTACCTGTCGGAACGTTTTAATTTATTTGGGAGCAGCATTGCAGAAGAAAATTCTGCCCATCTTCCACTATGGTTTAAAGCCAACGGGCTTTCTAATGTTGGGCAGCTCAGAGGCGACGGGTGAAGCTTCAGATTTGTTTACCATAGTGGACAAAAAGTACAAGATTTATTCCAGAAAGTCAGTTCCAAATCGGCTGATCTTGGATCTAGTAGCCAACAGCTATCTCCCCGAAACCCCAAGTTCTAACCCCAGAATCAATGAATCTGCCTGGAATGACATTGACTTGCAGAAAGAGGCAGACCAGATTGTTTTGGCTCGGTATGCGCCAGTCGGCATCATTATCAACCATGATTTAGAGATTATCCACTTTCGCGGGCAGACGAGTCCCTATCTAGAACCGGCCCCTGGCAGAGCTAGCCTCAATTTGATCAAAATGGCAAAAGAAGGATTGAAGCTAGAGCTACGCACCACCTTTAACCAGGCAAAAAAGGGAAATTTGCCAGTAAGAAAGGAAGGTTTGCAGATTAGGGAAAGCGATCGCGTTAGACAGGTCAATATAGATGTGATTCCCTTTAAAGCGCGTGGCTTAGAAGAACGTTACTTTTTAGTGCTGTTTGAAGAAGTTCACTTAATAGCAAATTCTCAAGCAGTTGAGGTTGATGTAGGCGAGACGAAACCTCGGCGCGGGAAGCAAACAAGCGAACGGCAGGAGATTGGCCGACTTAACCACGAGTTAGAGACCACTAAAGAGTATCTGCGATCGATTATTGAGGAGCAGGAAGCTACTAATCAAGACTTGAGAGTGGCGAATGAAGAGATTTTGTCGAGCAATGAGGAGTTGCAAAGCAGTAATGAAGAACTAGAAACTGCTAAAGAAGAGATTCAGGCAACTAATGAAGAACTCAATACGATTAATGATGAATTGAATCGGCGGAATATTGAATCAACGCAGATTAGTAGCGATTTGCAGAACTTGATCGGCAGTACAAATCTGCCGATCCTAATGGTGGGCAGCGATCTCTGCATCCGCCGGTTCACGCCCCTAGCCCAAAGCCTTCTGCACTTGATTCCTGCTGATATTGGGCGACCTTTGAGAGATATCAATCACACTCTGAATGTACCCGACTTGGAGTCACAGATTTTAGAAGTGATTAATACCCTCACGACTAAAGAACAGGAAGTTCAAGACCAAGATGGGCGTTGGTATGACTTGCGAATCCGTCCCTATCGCACGATCGACAACAAGATTGATGGGGCGGTGGTGATGTTGGTGGATATTGATGCGCTCAAACGGAGTAAAGAACAACTAAAAGAATCCCGGAATTACGCTCAAGCGATCGTAGAAACTGTCCGCGAACCGCTGATTGTGTTAGATAGAAACTTGCGAGTGCTAACAGCAAATCAATCGTTCTATCGGATGTTCCAAGCTACCCCAGCCGATACCGAGCAGCGTTTGATTTTTGAGCTAGGAAACAATCAGTGGAACATTCCCAGTTTGAGAGAAATGCTAGAGCAGATTCTACCTAACAATACCCAACTTCAAGATTTTGAGGTGGAGCAGAATTTCCCTCAGATTGGGCATAAAATTATGCTGCTGAATGCTCGGATTATGATTCAACCTGAAAACGGTAATAGCATTCTACTGGCGATCGAAGATATCACGGATCGGAAACGGCTGGAGGCAGAACTAACTCAAACTCTGGCTCAAGAGCAATCAGCCCGCAGTCAGGCAGAAGCAGCGAATCGTGCTAAGGATGAGTTCTTATCCATGCTGTCTCACGAACTCCGCAACCCCCTAAGTGCGATACTGGGCTGGGTGCAGTTGCTTCGGACTCAAGATTTTAATGAAGGCAGAATGAATCAGGCACTTGAGGTAATCGAGCGTAGTGCTAGGGCACAGACCCAACTGATTGAGGATCTGTTAGACATTTCTCGGATTAGTTCAGGTAAAATGAGTTTGAAGTCCCATCCGCTCCACCTTTCTTCAGTAATTGGAGCCGCGATTGAGGTGGCTCAGGTGTCAGCGGAAGCTAAACAGATTCAAATTATATCTGGGCTTGAATCTACGACTGAGAGAATTTTAGGTGATTCAACTCGTTTGCAGCAAGTCATCTGGAACTTATTAACTAATGCCATCAAATTTACTCCAGTTGGAGGACGAGTGAATGTCACTCTAGAGTTCCTTGACGATCGCGCTCAAATTACCGTCAGCGATACCGGCCAAGGGATTAGTGCTGAATTTTTGCCTTATGTGTTCGATCGCTTCCGGCAAGCAGATAGTTCTCGAACTAGGTCAAATCCTGGTCTGGGCTTGGGATTGACTATTGTTAAGCAGTTGGTAGAACTTCACGGCGGTACGGTTCAGGTTGAAAGTCCGGGTGAAGGACTAGGTACAACTTTTACTGTGGGGCTACCGCTGCAAACAAATTGCGAACTGAGTTCCCGATTGCCTGCTTTGGAGAAAGCTAAGCCAACGGAAAACGTGGAGGAGGAAGTGCCTGTCGAAGAGATTCCATCGCTAGTAGGGGTGCGGGTTTTGATGGTAGATGACGAGGTGGATACACGGGAGTTATTCTCGATAGTGCTGGAAGAGTATGGGGCCACAGTGACGGCAGTTACATCGGCACCAGAGGCGATCGCGACGCTGACGGCAAACCCTAGAGATTATGATGTGCTGTTGTCTGACATCAGTATGCCAGATGAGGATGGGTATATGCTGATGCGTCAGGTGAGGGCGCTAAGCGCCGAAGCGGGAGGAGAAATTCCCGCGGCTGCTTTGACTGCTTTTGTGAGGAATGAGGATCGCAGAGATGCGATCGCCGCAGGTTTTCAAAGACACCTCTCCAAAACTGTTGATATCAATAAACTGGCGTTAGTTGTGGCAAATTTAGCTGGTCGCACCTGAAATAATTTAGGAAGGTGCGTCAGCTAAGAAGAAGGAAGAAGGAAGAAGGAAGAAGGAAGAAGGAAGAATGCTTATACAGCCAACTTTTTAGCCATCAGTATCTTACGTTTAATTAAGTGAATTTACTTAGAACACTTACTAAACAGAGAAAATGCTGATGTGTTGACGCACTCTACAATCTTCCTTTAAATGTCTAATAGCTTATCAGTCTTTAGAAAGTGGCCCGATTTGTTGCTAGTAATCTATACTTGAATCTCTGTACTTCTTAATTTACATCTGATCTGGTAAGTGCAGCAAATAGATTGACTCGTGGAGAATAAAAATCTATGGATATTTTTCCACAAATAAAGGCAGTTTTCCAACGTGCACTTTTGCTTCGGCAGCGGGCTACTGAATCGCCAATTCAACAAGATTTAATCGATGCAGCCTTAAAGGAGCTATATTATGTGCTAGATGAATTACAGGCTACTGAGGAAGAATTGCGCCGTCAAAGTCAGGATTTAAGCAGGACTCGTCAACAAGTAGAAGCAGAACGTCAGCGCTATCAAGACCTATTTAATTTTGCACCTGATGGTTATCTGGTGACTGATTCTCAAGGGATGATTCAAGAAGCTAACTTGGCGATCGCTTCAATGTTGAACGTTTCACAGCAGTATCTAGTTAATAAGCCTCTGCTAGTTTTTATTTCTGAGGAAGCGCGTCAAGAGTTTCAGTTAGAACTAGCGGGATTGCATCAACAACAGAAGATTCAAGACTGGGAAATCCGTCTTTTGCCACACAATAATGGTCAGCCCTTTGATGCCGCTATTTCAATATCTATAATTCGCGATCCAGCGAGTAGGCGAGTTAGTTTGCGTTGGCTAATCCGCAACATTAATGAGCGCAAAGATATGCAATTGCTATAAGCCCAGATCGATTGGGGTAGGCACGGGGGCACTACCCCTAGTATTATTTACCTGCACGGGCTGGTTGTTGTTCTGATTCTACTGCAAAAACACTGCGCGATCGCATTTCCAAATAAATCAACAAAGCCGTCACATCCGCAGGATTCACACCCCCAATTCTCGCAGCTTGACCAATAGTTAGCGGCTTCACCTTCGCCAACTTTTCCCGCGACTCCTTCGAGAGAGTTTCAATGGTCATATAATCCAAATCCGGCGGTAACTGGCGATGTTCGTATTTGGTAACTTGGTCAATCTGATGTTGTTGGCGTTGCAGGTAGCCAGAATATTTGATATCAATTTCTGCCCCTTCTTTCTCAGGCAAATCTAAACCAGAATTGCCAAGATTATAGCGTTCTAAGTCTCCATAGTGGAAACCTGGACGGCGTAACAAATCAGCCAAAGTAATCGAACCTTTAATGCTTTGCTGCATCTCAGCAAAAATTGCCTTTCCTACCTCGTCATTTTCCTTCACCCTGGTTGAGTATAGCCGTTCTTTTTCAGCAATAATATTAGCTTGTTTCTTTTGAAATAAATCCCAGCGGCGGTCATCAATCAAACCAATTTCTCGACCCAAAGGAGTTAGACGCTGATCGGCATTATCGGAACGCAATAATAACCGATATTCAGACCGAGAAGTAAGCATTCGATAAGGTTCCCGTAGGTCTTTTGTACACAAATCGTCAATTAGCGTACCGAGGTAACTGTGTTCGCGGGGAAAGACAATCATTTCTTGATGATTGACAAAACGGACAGCATTAACTCCCGCGACAATTCCCTGGGCGGCTGCTTCTTCATAGCCGGTTGTGCCGTTAACTTGACCAGCACAAAATAAGCCCTCAATTTTCTTAGTCATCAGCGTTGGGAAACACTGAGTTGCTGGTAAATAATCGTATTCAACCGCATAGGCTGGTCGCAACATCACGCAATTTTCCAAACCGGGAAGAGTCCGCAACATTTGTAACTGCAAATTTTCTGGTAAACCAGTAGAAAATCCCTGAATGTATAACTCAGGAATATCGCGACCTTCCGGTTCAATAAATATCTGATGACTATCTTTATCTGCAAAGCGGACAATTTTATCTTCAATGCTAGGACAATAACGCGGGCCTTTCGCATCTACCCAGCCGCCATAAACTGGAGAAAGGTGTAAATTTTCTCTAATTAATTTATGAGTTTCTGGAGTGGTACGAGTAAGATAGCAAGGCATTTGTTCCCGTTCTACCCAAACATCAGGATCGAAACTAAACCAGCGAACATCGGCATCACCTGGCTGGGGTTCGAGGTTGGTGTAATTGAGGGAACGCTTATCAACTCTGGCGGGCGTTCCTGTTTTTAATCTTCCCGTTTCAAAGCCTAATTTATTTAGAGTTTCAGTCAAACCAACGGCAGCAAATTCACCAGCCCTTCCCGCCGGCATTGACTTATTACCCACCCAAATAATACCACCTAAAAATGTACCAGTGGTGAGAATTACTGCTTTACATCCGAAGGCGACACCGAAATAAGTTTCTACACCAATAATTTCATCATTAGCACCCAGAACTAAATCTGTCACCATACTTTCGCGAATGCTTAAATTGTCTTGATTTTCGACAATATTCTTCATTACAGCAGCATATTCACGCTTGTCTGTTTGAGCGCGTAATGCCCAAACTGCCGGGCCTCGCGATGAGTTGAGAATGCGTTTTTGTAAATAGGTGCGATCGGCCATTTTGCCGATTTCTCCACCTAGTGCATCGACTTCATTGGTGAGTTGAGTTTTCGCGGGGCCACCGACGGCGGGGTTGCAGGGTTGCCAGGCAATTTTATCGAGATTTAGGGTTAGTAATAGAGTGCGACAATTAAGGCGGGCGGCGGCGAGGGCAGCTTCGCAGCCTGAGTGTCCGGCACCAACTACGATGATGTCGAAGTAGTCTTGGAATTCTGGGGGAGTTTTTGTGGTCATAGCTATTGTTAATTGCTAATTACTATAGCAGTTCTCAAGTAAGGGAGGTACGTAGTTGGGCTTTAGCCCTCTTAATTGTGCTTATACGGCATTTAAACCGCGCCATCACTCCCCGTGCAGTTCGGGACACCTGTTCATTTAATATCATTATATAGCCTTTCTCCGCTAGATGAGGTATGAGTATTAATTGGTAATGGGAGTTGTTAGGTGCTGACCTCACTTAACTACATAAGCACAATTAAGAGGGCTAAAGCCCAACTACGTACCTAACTTACTTGAGATAGGAAAGTTAAGTTAAAGAATTTTCTAACGAGACAAGTTCATACCCCGCATCGGCTGGCGATACAACTGAAATAAAAACTAATGGTTCATTACCATTGTTAAAAACTCCGTGTACGCATCCAGTTTGAGCTACTACCACATCTCCTGCAACAATTGGTTTTGTAGTGCCTGCTTTATCCAAATAATATTCGCCCATTCCAGTTAAAATAGTCCAGGTATCTTGTCCATGAGAATGGATATGTGGAGAAATTGTTTGACCCGGCTTAATGTACCAGGCTACAATAACAGCATCTTTAGATTCCGTAAT
>DATGYA010000615.1:0-8775 GCA_035298405.1 Kamptonema sp.
TGAAGTCCTGTATCAATCTCGTCAACAAATAGAAATCCATCTTTTGCACAGACAGTAGATAGTGCAAGTCCAAACATTCGCCAAATACCATCTCCCATGCTACCAATAGGTACGCGCTGGTTAGTATCAGATCGCAACACATCAAAGCCACCGCGCGATCTCTCAGCATATTGAAACTTATCGCTACTAACTGTTGCAATTCGCTTAATTACAGGATCTATGGTTTGCAATGCTTCATAGACATTCTCCTCTTCTGGTGTCAAAACAACCCGATCGAACATCTCGATCATCTCACTAATTTTTAATGATGATGATGTTATAAATTGACTTTTCGATCCTTTGTTTTGATTTTCTGTACGCCAGCTTAAACCAGAGTGGCTTATAGGCAAACATCCGTTAGGTGATAAAGGAATTGTCAAACTTTCTGATCCTGTTTCCGAACTAGCTTTGATAATAAAAGCAAGATTGAGTAATTCATTGGTATCCCTTATGGGACGGTTAAGTATTTCAATGATAATTTTTTCTCGCTGATCTTCAGGGATTTCATCAGGTATCCATGTCGGGATTGAATGTTTAACTTCTTTTATAGATACGACTACTTTCTCTAAAATATCATCATTAATGCCTGATATAGAAAATTCAATTTTAGGCTCAATTTGATGTCCATAAAAAAGGTGACGAACATCAAGTCCGCTCCTATTATTTTGATCCCAAACAATCTCCCCTCGATTTATCATTACTTCGCTTAATTGTTCAGTATTTTTCCTCGAACATAATAGTTGAATTGCTTCTAGTGCTGATGTCTTACCACTATTATTTTGACCAACAAGCAAGTTAATTCTACCAAGCTGCTGAAGCTCGAAGGACTGAAAACCTCGGAAGTTTTCTATTTTTATTGTCTTCAACATAGTTTTGCAGATAGTAAACAACAGAGAGATTATAGGATTTAGTAAGCAAGCGCTCTTTTATTATTTGTAGGGATGTAATGTTGGGTTTCCTGTCGTCAACCCAACCTACATCACCACATCACTTAAAAATTCCCGAAATTCGCGATCGCCCCCTTCATCCTCTCAATTACCCGATCGACAGAAATTATTCCCAACTCTCCAGAAGCACGAGTGCGAATACTCACACTATTCGACTCAACCTCCTTTGCACCCACTATACCCATAACCGGAATTTTATCCTTCTCAGCATTGCGAATTAACTTACCCAAACGCTCATTACTCGCATCTGCTTCAGCGCGAATTCCTAATATCCGCATCTTCGCCGCTACCTCTTGAGCAAAGGGTAAAAAGTCATTACTAACTGGTAACAAACGAACCTGAATTGGCGCTAACCATACGGGAAAATCACCCGCATATTCCTCAATTAAAATCCCAATTAGCCGTTCCAAAGAACCAAAAGGAGCCCGATGAATCATTACCGGACGTTTGCGAGTTCCGTCCTCAGCGACATATTCTAAATCAAACCGTTCAGGTAAGTTATAATCTACCTGTACAGTCCCTAATTGCCACTCGCGATCGAGTGCATCGCTGAAAATGAAATCGAGTTTGGGGCCATAAAATGCCGCCTCTCCAATTCCTTCAAAATAATTCATTCCTAAAGTTTCGACAGCGCGACGAATTGCCCCTTGAGACTGCTCCCAAACTTCATCGGAACCCATGTATTTATCGGAAGTTGGATCGCGGAAACTCAGTCGGGCTTTGAAGTTCTTTAATTGCAGACTTTTGAAGACTGACAGAATTAAATCCACCACACTCAAAAATTCAGCATCCAACTGTTCCGGCGTGACAAATAAGTGGGAATCATCGACAGTAAAGCCGCGAACTCTGGTTAACCCTCCTAATTCCCCGGATTGTTCGTAACGGTAAACTGTACCGAATTCTGCTAACCGCATGGGCAATTCCCGATAAGAACGTAATTCGCTCTTATATATTTGAATGTGGAAAGGACAATTCATCGGTTTAAGAACAAAACCTTGTTCTGCTTTTGCCGATTCTTCATCCTCTGCCATCATCGGAAACATATCTTCCTTATATTTCTGCCAGTGACCAGAGGTTTTGAATAAATCTACTCTGCCAATGTGAGGAGTGACAACGGGTAAATATCCGCGTTTAACTTGTTCTTGTTTGAGGAAATCTTCTAAAATACTTCGCAAAATTGTTCCTTTGGGTGTCCATAAAGGCAAGCCAGGCCCGACGACATCGGCGAAAATAAACAATCCCAATTCTTTACCGAGTTTACGATGATCGCGCCTGAGTGCTTCTTCTTTTCGGCGCTGATATTCTTGTAATTGTTCGGGATTTTCCCAAGCAGTTCCGTAGATGCGTTGCAACTGAGCTTTGGTTTCATCTCCGCGCCAATAAGCACCGGCAACGCTTTCTAATTCGATGGCTTTTGGGTTCAATTCGCTGGTATTTTCTAAGTGGGGGCCGGCACATAAATCCCACCATTCCTCACCCAAATGATAGATGGTGATGGGTTCTGTCAAACCTTCTAAAATTTCCAGTTTGTAAGGCTCGTTAATTTCTTTAATCCGACGTTGGGCTTCTTCCCTACTGACTTCTTCCCGAATCAGGGGTAATTTGCGGTTGATGATTTTAACCATCTCTTTTTTGATGGCTTTCAAATCTTTTTCTGTAAATGCCTCTGGGATGTCAAAGTCGTAGTAAAATCCGTTTTCAATCCAGGGGCCGATCGTCACTAAAGCTTTGGGAAATAGCTTCTGCACGGCCATCGCCATGACGTGAGAGGTGGTGTGGCGAATTTTTTTAAGGGACTCTGACTCGCTGGTGCGAGGGAGGTGGATTTTAGCAGGTTGTTCGGGTGCGGAGGGGGATTCTGGGCTAGATATCTGCTGCTGAGCCATTGGGGGATTACTGCGAATTTGAATGAATAGGACTTACTTGTTCTTTGTAACGCCGATCTGTGAACGGTTTAACGATCGCGAACAAGGACGGCGTTACCAGAAATCTTGGCTTGAGTCCAAATGTGAATTAGGTTGGACTACCTATATCTTACCTTGTCCCTCTTGCCCCTAATCCCTAACTAACTCTATTAAAAGTTTATTAAATGAATGTTAAAAAATGTAAATAGTGTTAAGATTAGAATAGATAGATAACTTGATTTTGATCGATGCTTAATTCCAACTTACCGGAACCAGAATTGCTGAAAGCTTTACTGCAACCACTGCTGGAGGATTTTCAGCATTGGTTTGAGTGTGAAGCCAAGCTTCTCGAAACTGAGGATATTTCCTTTTTAAATGCGAGGCAGCAGTTTGACTTACTGGATCTGGTTAAACAGGCTCAGCAAGAAGTCGGTGCGGCACAAGCGCTATTTCAAGCAACGGGGGGTCAAGTTGGGGTGGAAACGGCTGTGCTGATGCGTTGGCACATACTGCTAACTGAATGTTGGCAAGTTGCTATTCGCTTTCGCGCATTGCAGTCTGCTAACTCTGGAAAAAAATAGCGTTCGGGGTTGAATTCTGGGTAGCCAGCTTTTACATTAAGAAGATGGCTGTCGTGAAGTTGACAAGCTGAAAAATAATTTCCAGTTAATAAGTTATTTCGTTGCTCAAACACTTTTGTAAATTTTTGTGTGGCTATCTGGCCCGGAGGAGAATATTATGTTACACCTGCTTTACATTCTAGCTTTCACGATTCTAGCTTTTTTGGCTGTAGGGAATTTATTCCGTAGTCTGTTGACGGTGGGTATGGAGTCGCAACGCGCTCAGCCATTCAGGGGTAACTATAATGCTTCATCGCCTCGGTTTCAAGCGGTGCCGCATCCTGAGCTTTTGGATGACTATGGAAATGTAGTTAACGAGCCGTTGTTAGTGATGCGATCGCTCTCAGTTCAAGATGCTCGCGAACAATTGGATGCTCTTTACAAATCTTCTCCGAGCAATAAGGATGATAACCGCGAGGATGTCTAAGGCAGCCTGAAAGTTTACAAAAATTAAACAAGATTGCTATTAGCTGTGAGCTGCAAAGTTTATAGCTAATAGCTTATGGTTTTTGAGCGATACTGAGAAGGGATCGAATTGAACCTCCTATCGATCTCTCGTGTTTTGTCATCGGCAAAAATCTATTTTTAAGGCTAGATGATCGTTCCCAATTCGTTACTGCCAGAACTGCTCGGCGCTTTGCCCCAACTGCGATCGCAAATTTATTTCAAGTCTTCGCTGACTGCGCTTTCTCATGCGATGGAAGACTTGGTGCTGGCGGGGTCAGACCAGCCGCTGGTGATTGCGAGCTTTCAGCGAGAGCGCTTTTACCGTCAGGAAGCTCACCGCTACCTACGCATTGCTACGCTTACAGCTCAGGTTTATGTGCTGGCAGCACCGGAAGCTGAGTTTAAGAATGCTTCTGGCTATTACGAGACTGTAGCGTTCGATCCGGCAGATGGGTTGAGTAAAGAGTGGCATTTGGTAGTGCTCGGCTTGGAATATTCAACTTGTCTGATCTGTCAAGAACGACAAGTTACTGGTCAAAATGAGGGCGATGCTGCGCCGCTGGGGATGATGGATCAAGCTCGCCGCTTTGAAGGGATTTGGACTTTCGATCGCGAGGTGAGTTGCAAAGCTGCGGGGTTGCTGCTAGAGCGAATTCTCAATTATCGCCCGGAGTTGGCTCTCAAGATTGAGGAAGCGCGAAATACTTATGGTTTGGCTAAGGAAGTGCGGAAGCAGCGGAAATCTACTAATTCCAAATCTAAATCAGCTCTTAGTAAGGGTAGCCAAAATCCAAAATTGAATGAGCCGTTTGCTCAGCGGTTGGTTACGTATTTGCAGGCGGGCCAGCATAAGTTACTGAAGGCTTATCGCTCGATCGCAGCTCAAGAGCGGAAGGAGCGTTTGGTGAATTTAATTACGACGGCGATGCGGCGATCGCTCAATTCTGACGAAATGGTTGAAGTCGCTGTGCAAGAATTAGGAGAGGCGCTTTCTGCTTGTCGCTGTCTGATTTACCGCTGCAAAGCTACAGATGTCGCCGCGAAAATTAATCATGAGTTTTTACGTCCCGGTGTTCCTTCTCTGCGGGGTCAGACTTGGCCGTTGCAGGATAATCCGATGTTTCGGGATGTCGTAGAAAAGCTGGAGCTAGTTTATGTTGAACAGGCAGAAGATTACTCCGTCAATAGTAATACTTCGCTGCTGGGGTCACTTGTTCAAGAGTGGCAAATTATTTCTTGGCTGATGGTGCCAGTGCTTTATCAGGGGCGGGTTTTGGGGATAGTGGAATTGCACCAGTGCCGGATGGCGAAATCTTGGGAGGAAGATGAGCTGGCTTTAGTGGATGCGATCGCGACTCAACTGGGAGCGGCTTTAATTCAAGCTGAAACTTACGCTCATTTAGAAGAACTCAATCAACAGCTTGAAGCTCTCGATCGCACTCGTAGCAATTTGATCGCCATCACTGGTCACGAACTCCGCACTCCTCTGTCTACTATTCAAGTCTGTCTCGAAAGTTTGAGTCAAGACCCAGATATGCCTTTAGATTTGCGGCAAGTGATGCTGGATACTGCTTTAACTGATGCTGAGCGAATGCGTAAACTCGTAAAAGATTTTCTCACTCTTTCTCACTTAGAGAGCGGTAGAGTGCAGTGGAATCTAGAAGCTTTGCCGCTACAAGAGTGTGTCGATCTTGCTCTCAGCAGCATTCGCGCCCGCCGTCAACGCGAGGATTTGCCGCAGATTATGGCAAAAGTGCCGCCAGAACTGCCTTTGGTGCAAGCGGATGGGGAATGGCTGGTGGAAGTGCTATCGAAACTGCTGGATAATGCTTGCAAATTCACGGAACCCCAGGGTAAGGTGACGATTGAAGCCAAACGCAATGGCGATCGCATGATTGAGGTGCTAGTAGCTGATACTGGGCGTGGTATTGAACCTAATCGTTTAGAGGTAGTATTTGACCGTTTTTATCAAGAAGAAGGTGCTTTGCGGCGCAGCACTGGGGGTACTGGTTTAGGGCTGGCGATTTGCAGACAGATTGTGAAAAGTTGGGGTGGGCAAATTTGGGCAGATTCAGCAGGGAAAGATCGGGGTTCTCAATTCCATTTTACTATTCCTTTTGTGGAAAATTGTCAAGAGCCAAGGCGAGAGTCGGATTTGATATTTTAGCTTTTTGTAAAGGCGATCGCTCTTGTAATTAATCGTGAGCGATCGCGCTTTGCCAGATTTGCACTCATTCGCTGATTTTGCGATCGGTATTGGCCATATCTTCCTCTGATTTTTGTGCTGTTTCCTGTTGAGATTCGGCTTGTTTATTTTTCTCTAACGCATCTGCATAAGACCAAGCAATGCCGACAATCATCCCTTTAGCGATTCCGTTCAAATCCTTTAGGTCTTCATTTTCAGGGGGGCGATCATTTTTATTAGCTTCGTTAACCATTGTTACTTCTCCTGTTAAATCTAATCAGCTTACTATTAATTGTCAAAGTAAAATACGCAATAGTCTAATCATAGATTACTCCTAACCTTATATAATATAGCGAACAGAGGGTTGTCACAGATACCCTACGGCTAAGTAGTGGGACAAAAGTAAACGACACTGTGTCAAGAAATATTGACAAACCTGAAACCTTTACTGTTCCCGGTTCCCTGTTGGGAGGATGAAGCAATGGTTTTTACAGCTCGAGAACTGGCAGAATTGATGCCAGATGCCAGTAAACTTGAAAGTGATGAGCCCGAAATGGAAAGTTCACTGCATTATATTCAATTGGCATTGTTAGTAGCTTGTTTAGAATGGCGCTGGCGCGATCGTGACGATTTTTTTATTGGGGCAAACCTGACAGTTTATTACAGCCAGCAACAATTGCGAAACCGAGATTTTCGCGGCCCTGATTTCTTCCTAATCAGAAACACTCAAAAACGTCCCCGTCGGTCTTGGGTGGTTTGGGAAGAAGACGGTAAATACCCAGATGTCATTATAGAATTGCTCTCTGAATCTACCGCCAGAGTTGACCGCAACGAAAAAAAAGTATTGTACCAAAATCGGTTTAGAACTCCCGAATACTTTTGGTTCGATCCTGAAGATTTGGAGTTTACTGGTTTTCGCTTAATCGGTCAATATTATCAACCCATTGTGGCCAATGAATCGGGTAGATTGTGGAGTAATGTACTAGAGTTATATCTGGGAATTTACAATCGAAAATTGCGCTATTTTACCCAGGATGGGCAGTTAGTTCCCACGCCCGAAGAAGCAGCATTGCAGGCACAGCAACAAGCTGAACAAGCACAGCGACAAGCTGAACAAGCGCAGCAACAAGCTGAACAAGCTCAAGAGCGATCTGAGCGCTTAGCCAGTCAGTTGCGGGCTTTGGGAATTGAACCAGAATAGACATCTCTCAAAAATTCAGTATAGGGCAGGCAAAATGCCTGCCCTACAAGGTTTATTGGATTTCTACTTGTTACGGTTGCGTAAGTCCTGTCTATTTATCCGACACAATTAAGGTAGAGGAAGCCGATCGCCCAAATTCTTCAGGAGCGTATTGTAAATGAGCTTCTGCGCCTGGCCAGAGATAGGTTCCGGGGGTAACGGAACGGACGAGGTAGTGGAGGCTGTAGGCTCCGGGTTCGAGGCGATCGCGTTTTATTCAATTACATAAAGACTTAACCCTTCTTTCCCATCTGTATCAAATTTTAACCCTACCTCCGTTTCAGTAGCTATCTCCACCTCATCCTTGGAAACATCATTAATTTGAATACTCTCAACTTTAGCCAACTGACAATAAGATATAGATGGATTAACTAGAAAAAGAGGATTACCAACAGACAATCTAATATCTTTAAGCTTGGCTACGCCCGCTCTAGGTTTTTTAAACCACTCTGTAATTTGCCCAATCTGCCTACCCTTATCTGTTGAAGTCTTGCGTAAAATCACATGATAAGTTACTAATTCAGCTAGGGCTTGGCATAAAGTCTCAATAAAATCACCCAAGCTCAATAGGTCTTGAGTTCCTAGAATTTCATTTCCCGATCCATGAGCAGAGTCATTTCTATAGGATACCAGTTGATTTAGCTCTCCTTCCGCTGTATTTTGACTACCGCGAACTTCTTCTAAAAATCTCTTGATATTTCTATGGTTCATTACCCATTTCCAAGTATTCTCAATGCCAGCATCGGTAAATAACTTTTCTAGCACGTCCTTGCGTAAATTCTGCTCCTGCAATAGAAAGGCATCAGGGAGTAACTCGTATTTCTCGTTAGCAGTAATTCCAGAAAATAAGCTGCGAACTACCTTTTCTGCTGTAAGGTGCTGAAATCTATTCTTATTCAATTCCTGTAACAAGCGTCCTACACCCTGTTGGTGAGTTTGTTGAATGCTCTTTTCCAAATTAGAATAATTAGGAACTAAATCTGGTAAAAGTGCTAACCAATCAGAAATTAAGTTCTTCACAAATTTCTCATAAATAGCATACAACCGGGTTACTACAGAACAGCGGTCATACACTTGCCAGTTACGTTCCTCTGGAACCACATTTAATAATGAGTTAAATTCTGGGTTTTCTAGTAATTCCACTTTAGTAGCACTATCGCTACTAAAGATGATTATTCTGAGCTGTTCATTAGTATGGATGATGGCGCGAACAGTTGCGATATCAACACTTACTGTCTTGAGAAGTTCATCAAACATCGCAAGTTATTCTCCAATTACTTGCGAGAGCATTTCATCAAAAAGCTGGATTCTTTTTTGAATTTCGGCTTTGGTTTTTCCACCACCTGTTAAAAGACGAGATTCCTCCCGTTCAAACAGTTTTTTTGTCTCTTCA
>DATGYA010000616.1:0-2164 GCA_035298405.1 Kamptonema sp.
TACCATCGGACTGAGCTAAGGTTTTCAATAGAATGTAAATATTACCTGCATCAGGCCAACCCCGCGCCAATTCCTGGACGGCTGTAGCGCGGATTTCCCCGGTGTCAGTGGACTCAGCAAGGTTTAACAACCAAGTTAAGGTTTCGGGTTGGTGTTTCCAAGTAGCTGCGATCGCTCTGATTGCCTGCGATCGCACCTGATAAGTTTCCTGCAACTCTTGGGCACTTTGATATAAGATTAGAAAGCCAGTGCCATACTGACATAAGCTTTTGAAACAATTGAGCAATTTAGTATCCACTGTTACTCGGTCGCGATTTCTTGTTTCTCTAAGGCATTGAGCAGCCAAAAACAGATTGATAAATTTTTCTTCTTGACCGTTTTGCAAAATCAAATATTCAATAACGTCTGATACGCTATCTTCATCAAGGCCTCCTGCAATGAGCCGTAAAACTTCCTGCCAACATTCGTTCCGCCAGTGGTCGCCGAAAATTTTTGTTTTGAGTTCAGCTTTAGTTAGTTTGCCAGATTGAAGTTGTTCTACGATTAACAAAGCCGCAGTCAGGGGATTATTCTCGCCAATAAGTTTTTCTAACATAGTATGTCGAGGCAGTTTCTAGGTAGCTGGCACGAATCCGATTGATATATATACCTTAAGGCATCCAGAACCTAAAAATTGCAGCGATTTAATCCAAATGACTATTGAAATTGTTGTGGGCCCTGCACCGCCCACCCGAAATTAATTTTTGTACGGGGTAGGTACGGAGGCACTACCCTACAACAGTTACTTAGTCATTACACTTAGAGCTCCGAGACGGCAGCGTAAAAAAATTATGCTCCCATGCCCGAATACTGTTTCAAACCTAGCCGCCATAACCAGCGATTGCAGACAAAAAACAGCACGCCCCAACTTAGCATCACTAACAATCCCTGCCCCAGATTCACGGGCAACCCCATTAAAATTGAAGCGGGAAAATGAACTAAGTAGGGAAATGGTGTCCACAAAACCACATTTCGCACGGATTCAGGAAACACCTCCAGCGGGGCAATCATTCCTGAAAGAAACAAGTAAATTAGAAACCAAAACTGCTCGATGGCACTTGCTCTTTCTAGCCAAAAAGCAAACAATGCAAAAGTGTATTGAATCAGAAATCGCAAGCAAAAAGCAATAAAAATTACCAATAAAAACAGCAAAAACTGACCAATACTAGGCAACCAGAAAGACTGCGGGTACAGGGTAAAAAAGAACAGCACTAATCCCACAATAAACGGGAACCGTGCAAAACGTTCCGAAATATGAGAGGTGAAGTGATGCCACACCGGATCTATTGGCTGCAAGAGTTTCGGAGATAATCTTCCTTCCACTATGTCTTTTTCAAATTCCCAAATCACCCAAACTACATTCGTTTGTCGAACGATAAAAGCCGCTAAAAAATAATGGGCAAATTCTATCGGTGTCAAGCTAAATTGACCATCTTGAGCTGCCTTTATCCAGATTCCCATTAATATAAATGGCAATGTTCCCGATAGCGCCCACAAGAATAACTCAGCTCGATATTCGAGCATATAGGCGTAGTAGGTTAATAGTAATGTCTTGCTAACGTTGATAAGTTTTCTCATGTCAATTTTTTTCCACATCTACCAGGATAAATGTCCTGGGTAATAGCTAAAAATGTTACACTTAAATCGAATTATAGGGTGCTTCAGACTAAGTTATACAAACTTTTGAGGATTTCTATTTGTGACGCACCCTACCACAATATGAGTTAGTTGGATACGTCCCATTTATGAAATTCCTCCACTCCGAAAAACCCTGCCAATTACTTCTTCAATTGGCGGCTCTGTTACGCTCAAATCTATCACTTCTAACTCTGCTAAAATCTTCGCTACAGTTTCAGTCAGTGCCTCCCGTTGCACTATAAAACGTACTGATTGCCCCTCCACAGATTCTACCTCGCCGTAAGCAGATACTTGCTCTTTTAACAAGGGATTAGCTAATTCTACTTTAACTTCCCGAACAGGTGCAAATCTGTCGAGTAAGCCATCTAAACTGCCATCATAAACTAATTGCCCTTCATGGATTAATAAAACGCGATCGCACAAAGCAGTAATGTCTGCCATATAGTGACTTGTCAACAAGACAGTGGCTTGATATCGCTGGTTATAA
>DATGYA010000617.1:0-2492 GCA_035298405.1 Kamptonema sp.
ATACTATACTTGGTGGTGCCGGTGATGATTGTATTTCTGGTGGTGTAGGCGTTGGGTTGGTTGGTGATGGTAATGATTCGATTCTCGGCGGTGATGGTGACGATACCTTAATTGGCGACTTTGGGAACGATACTATTAGTGCGGGCAATGGTAATGATTTCCTTCAGGGAGATGTAGGGGATGATGCTTTGTTTGGTGAGAGCGGCAATGACTTATTACTTGGCAGTATTGGGGATGATATTATCAATGGTGGTATTGGTGATGACAGTCTCGGTGGCGGCATTGGCAATGATACTTTAATTGGTGATGTTGGGAATGACTTCTTTGAGGGAAATATTGGCAATGATTATTTTCAATTGAATTCTCCAGGTAGCGGAGTTGACTTCATTAATGATTTCACGACTGGTGTTGATGTAATTCTGCTTTCTACTACTGATTTCGGTGGTGCTTTAACGGTAGGTGTTCTCAATCCAAATCAGTTTGTTGTAGGTGTGGCAGCCTCAAACTCATTCCCTCAGTTGATTTATGATAATGGTTCTGCAAATTTATTCTTCGATGCAGATGGCATTGGCCCGGTGCTGCAAGTTCAAATAGCTACTCTAGCTGCTGCACCTTCCTTGAGTGCATCTGATATTTTAATTATTTGAGTTAACAGTTAACAGTTAACTGTTAACTCAGATTCTTTTTCACGCATTGGCGAGTACGATTGCACTTCGACTTCTTCACAAATAACTTGAATTACACTGTTACCATAAATAGTGACAGTATGTAGCAGAGGTAACTCGTCAATATTAGGAAAAAATGAAAATTTTCTCAAGTCATTCTGAGTCAGCTTTCGATATTCATGAGTGATATCAATAATATCTACAAAATCTTCATCAGAGTTCAAAGAGTCTTTTGAAAAGTTGAAGCAAAGAATATTTTTCAACAAAACTACTAACTTATGTTCGCGATTAAAAATTTTGAACACGGAGATAGTACCACTGTTTTCAAAACTAACTGAATCAGCATAGGTGAGAGGAAGTTGTGTCAATAAAAGCTTGTTCATGAGTTTGTATCGAAGTACTCTGGTGGATGTCGATCGTGCGGAAGAGCGCGGTGAATTCTACTACCATCAGAGGCTAACCGCTGTCCCTTATTTATTCTAAAACCATCTGTATCATATATGGGAGCTTCTGTTCTAACAATTCTTCCTGTTTGCCAGTTTATATCAATTTGCGAACCGTCCCGATGCTTGAATTTCTGCCATCCCCCCTGCGAAGGTTGTGAATTGCTAGGTTGAAAGCCATTGGCATCAAGAATTTGTCTTACTTCCTGTCGAGACAAACCGTTAAAATCTGGTAGGTTTTCACTCATGCCATTCAACCCTATTAAGATCAATATCTAATCGCGAAGTGCGATCGCCTACTCGATCGATTTTATGATTGGATAGCCCTTAAATTGCGATCGCTATGTCTCTTCCCAAAATCAAAAGCATTTACACTGATGGTGCTTGTTCTGGCAACCCTGGGCCTGGCGGCTGGGGTGTAGTTATCTGTTTCGCTGATGGCGAAGTTCATGAACTCGGCGGCGCAGATCCTAAAGCTACTAATAATCGTATGGAGATGCAAGCTGCGATCGCGGCTTTGGAATGGTTCGCTAAATCCCGTCAAACTGAACCAGTCACCCTTTACACCGACAGCGAATATCTCAAAAATGGGATTACAAAATGGATTCAAGGCTGGAAAAAAAAGGGATGGAAAACCTCAACTGGTGCTCCTGTGATCAACCAAGACCTCTGGGAGTTGCTTGACGAACTAAACTGTAAACAGATACAGTGGCAGCACGTTCGAGGTCACTCAGGGGATCGCTACAACGACCGCACAGACGCGATCGCTCGTGCCTTCTCCCTCCGCCAAACCCCCTCTCTGCAACAATTCCAACAAGCTACAGCCGGAGACTTCACTAATCCCAACCCCCCCTCTCTCACTTCATCTCTAAATAAAATTGTTTCACAAGCAACGGACACAAATGATAACAAAACGTTAGAATCCAATCTCGTAGGCTCTGACCAACTCATCTCCGATTCAGCTATGATCGACTCAAATGCCGATTCTCTAGAAAACTTGCCGCGCGAGGTGAGGGTTGAGCAACTCCGCAACCTGATAGAAACCTTGCACATCGCTGATGAAGTTGCCACTAAAGGCTACTTAATCACCAGTTCTGAACTGGCTGACCTCATGGATGTTAATGCCAGCGCTGTTACCAGTCGAGGCGACAAGTGGGTTTGGCGCAACTGGGTAGTATCTAGGGCTCGCCGCGAAGGTAATCAAATTCTCTGGCTACTAGAACGTATAGACCATGTTAATTCTAATGATTAGCTAAATTGTTAGTTGTTAGTTGTTAGTTGTTAGTTGTTAACTAATGGCTAATAGCTAATAGCTAATAGCTAATTGTTAATGGCTAATTGCTAATTGCTAATTGCTTAATCTTTCTTCCCCATCCCCCCATCT
>DATGYA010000618.1:0-10016 GCA_035298405.1 Kamptonema sp.
AGCATCGGTAAGTGAAGATAAAACGGTGAGGCTGTGGAGCATTGATAGCAATAAATCCAAGATTTGTAAAGGACATACTGATTATATTATGGATGTCAGCTTTAGTCCTGATGGTAAAATATTGGCAACTGCAAGCCTGGACAATACTGTAAAAATCTGGCAACCTGATTGCAAAATTATTACAAACTTTGCAGAACAAGAAAAAGGAGCAATTAGTGTTAGCTTTAGTGCCGATGGTAAGATGTTAGCTTCTGGCAGCGATGACTATACAGCGAGAGTTTGGAGTTTAGAACCAGGCGGTGCAAGCGCAATTTTGCTCAATCAATTTAAGGGACATGGCGATCAGGTGACAAGTGTTAATTTTAGTCTAGATGGGAAGAATTTAGCAACAGCAAGCGCTGATAAAACTGTAAAAATCTGGCGGTTAGATGGCTATATTCCGCTGCGACATGATGGCTTTATTGAGAGTGTAAGTTTCAATCCCGATGGTAAAACTTTTGCTTCTGCTAGTGCCGACGGACAGGTAAAATTATGGCGTACTGCGGATAAAACTATTTTATATACTATGAAATTAGATAGTAGTAATAAGTTTTCATCTATTAGCTTTAGTCCAAATGGTAAGATTTTAGCGGCTGGCAGTTATGACAAAATAGTGACACTTTGGAATGCAGCAGATGGAACGCGGCTTAAAAATTTAGCAGCACATAACGAAGGCGTGACAAGTGTAGCCTTTAGCCCGAATGGTAATATTTTAGCTTCTGGCAGCGATGATAAAACGATTAAACTTTGGAATATAATAGATGGAAAATTGCAAAAAAATATTACTGAACATAGCGATGGGGTGACAAGTTTAGCTTTCAGTTCTGATGGTAAGTTTTTAGCTTCTGGTAGCAACGATAAAACAGTGAAACTGTTTAACTCTGACGGTACTTTAGTTAAAACTTTAGAGGGACATTCTCAGGCTGTACAGGCTGTAGCTTGGCATCCTAACAGCAAAATTTTAGCTTCTGCAAGTGCTGATAATACTATTAAACTTTGGGATGCGGATTCTGGTAAGGAAATTAGGACTTTAACGGGACATCAAAATGCAGTAGTAAGTGTTAGTTTTAGTCCAGATGGAAAGATTTTGGCTTCGGGAAGTGCAGATAATACTATTAAGTTGTGGAATGCCGCAGACGGTAAGCTGATTAAAACTTTAATTGGTCATCAGGGACAAGTTAAAAGTGTGGGTTTTAGTCCAGATGGGAAAATCTTAATTAGCGGTAGCTACAATCAAACTATTAGTTTAGCGAGTTTAGATTTAGATGATTTGTTGCGGCGGGGGTGCGATCGCCTCCAAGATTATCTCACAAATAATGTAAATCTAAAGGAGAGCGATCGCAATATTTGCAAATAGTTAGCATCCGCCAGCATCCGCCAGGGGTTAAAACCCCTGCCTAATAGCGAAAGTCCTCTAAAGAGGACTGAAGAGAAATCATAATTTCTTTAGTCCACTTCAGTGGACTTTTGCTATTAGCCCGGAACTTGAGTTCCGGGCGGGTTTTATGGTTTACCAACAATAGTCAAGATATCAGTTTACCAAAGACCTCTCACAGGCGCTTGTCCATTCCCGCAAACATTAGGTATGCCATTGGGAAAATCGAAACTCCCTTCAGATTGACTGTTCACCGCTGCGATCGTTTCTTGGCGAACCTCTCTGAATACTGGTTGAACATCAGTAGGTGATTCATTCACAACGTTTTCCTGATTCGGCCCTAAACCTGCACCCATAGGATTATTTTGGTAAAACGATCGCAGATTAAAAGTTTGAACCGATTGGATTGTACCGTCAACGACTCTCACTAATTGCCCGGCCCGCAAAGAAACGCGATCGCCTCTCTCATTTACAACCCTCGTAGGTTCAACCTCGGCATTATTATTTGTGAGAATAGCAAACAAAGCAACTTTTCGATCCGAACATTGCTGGATATACATCCCCGTACCCCTTGCTACCACTGATGCCTGGGGTGTTTTCACAGTCCCGCCGCCCTTTCCGGGACGAATCATACTCACAATTGTACCGTTATTGAGCTGGTATTCCCGCAAGCCTTCAGGGAACACAAAACTCGTAGATTCTCCCAATCTCACGATTGTATCTTGCTGTTTGAACAAGATTTCAGCTTTGGCAGTAGTATCGGTTGTGAGAATATCGCGGGGGATTAAGTCAGTTCTCGGATTCGTCTTCGCACGAACCGCCGATGATTGGCGGGTGCGCGTCGCGCCGCCGTTCATCAGTTTGTATACTTCCCCTTGTTTAACTTGTCCTTGCTGGGCAATTATCTGATTTTTAGAAGTTGCGATCGCACTCCCCTCTGTTTCCATTCCGCTAGGAGAAAGTTGCTTTGACTCAATAGCAGAAGCCGCTTCAATGGGGGTTAACTGCTGGAAAAAACCAGCAGAAACCGCAGGCACAGTAATTAGAAAAACAGAAAAACCTGACAGCATTTGGTTTGCATCCATAGTTACTCCTCACACAGATGTTATAAAATGATTGAGCACCCCTTGTGATTATCATGCCTCAATTTTGGCTTTCCGGAAAGAGGAAAAATTATGAACTCAAGAAATATAGAAACTAATTCAACTCGAATGGATGCGGTACAATCCCCAATTATTCCCGTAGTTGGAGAATTGATCGACCAATGTCCGGGAACGATATCATTAGGGCAAGGTATTGTATATTACAGCCCACCTCAAGAGGCCTTAAATCGAATACCAGAATTTCTGGCAGATCCCGAAAATCATAAATATAAAGCAGTGCAAGGAATCCCACCTTTACTGGAGGCAATTGAGGCTAAACTTAAGGCAGATAACGGCATAAAAATTAATCAAAAAAATTGTATTGTGGTGACAGCAGGTAGTAATATGGCGTTTATGAATGCTATTCTAGCTATCACTTCGCCTGGAGATGAAATCATTATTCAGTCGCCTTATTATTTTAATCACGAAATGGCAATAATGATGGCAAATTGTCATCCCGTGGTAGTAGCAACCGATGAAAATTATCAACTTCAAACCCAGGCGATCGCGCAAGCAATTACTGATAAAACTCGTGCTATTGTGACGATTTCACCTAATAACCCCACGGGTGTAGTTTATCCTCTGGAAGCATTGCGCGAAGTCAATGAAATTTGTCGCCAACGGGGAATTTATCACATTAGCGATGAGGCTTACGAATATTTTACTTACAATGGAGTGAAACATTTTTCTCCGGCAGCTTTTCCCGGTAGCAGTGAATATACAATTTCACTTTATACCTTATCTAAGGCTTACGGTTTTGCCAGTTGGCGGATCGGGTATATGGTGATTCCAGAACATCTGTTTGTGGCCGTTAAGAAAATTCAAGATACTATTCTAATTTGTCCACCTGTGATTTCTCAATATGCTGCTTTAGGGGCGTTACAAGCTGGCAAAAATTATTGTCGAAATCATCTGAAGATGATTGGATTAGTACGAGAATTTGCTGTTAATCAACTTGGTCAATTGGCAGATTTTTGCACTATTCCTCTGGCAGACGGGGCTTTTTATTTAATGTTAAAGATTGACACTAAATTAAGTACGATGGAGTTGGTAGAAAGGTTGATTCGCGAGTATGGAGTTGCGGTGATTCCTGGGACAACTTTTGGGATGAATAATGGTTGTTATCTGCGGGTGGCTTATGGTTCTTTAGATAAAGAGACAGCGACAATAGGTATTGGGCGATTAGTTCAGGGATTGAGAGAAATTTTAACAGTTTGAAAGCTGCTTAAATCATCTCGAATTTGGGTAAGGTACGTAGTTGGGCTTTAGCCCTCATTATGCGCTTCAGCGCAACAACGTACCCAAGAATTAATCCAATCTTGTGACACTACAGCCCTTCTCAGGTAGATGAGGTATCACTGTTAATTGGTAATGGAAGTTGTTAGGTGCTTACCTCACCTACTACATAAGCATAATCAGAGGGCTAAAGCTAGGGCTACGTACCTCAATTATATGAGGTACAAAAAATACCCCCCCTAGCCCCAGGGCGGTTTCATTCTCAAATTTTAGCACAGCTAAAACTTGAGAATGGGACATAAATATATTGGCGATCGCGCATCTTTTTGCTATCGCTCACAACTGGATAATATTTAATATGAAAATTAACCGTTTGCCTTGCTGGTCAACGGTTTTTGCTCTTAAAGAGTTTAAATTGTTTTTACAAATAATCGATTAAATACTACCTTAACACAAGATAAGTATCAATTTGGATAAGCTTGACCCCAACCATCTTTGTGCGGTTTTTACTGATAAGAAGCCTAAAAATCGGTAAAGATTGAGAGAGATGGTACTTAAAATCGATAAATTAGTGACGGCTTTATAATCAGCTCTCGGCCAACTATCCTCTTTAAAAATTACATCTTTCACCCAATGTAATTGATTTTCAATTAACCAATGTCCCTGGATTTTTGACGCTAATGTTTCAGCATTGGCAGATAAGCTGCTGATGTAATAAGCTTCATGCTCGTAATCTTTTTGACCGCGACTTCCACTTCTTTCTACTTTAATTAAACTTTGAATATTGCTCCACTCTGATAAGTTAACTGACTCAGAATCCAGAGACTCAATATTAAAGACGGATACCTTTCTTACGATCTGACGGCCGTGGCTATTATCTACTGTTTGACTCTCGCTTACTGGCGGACAATTTTCACTAATTTTTGATGCAGCTTTTAACAGTTTTTTTTGATTGCCTTTGAGAGCAATCGTGTAATCATTTTTGGCTGATGTTATTACAGCAGTTGTCTCTTTTTGACAGTGTAAAGCATCAAGGGTAAACACACGATCGCTAATTGCCTGTGACCTTACCAGCTCTTGCACGCATTTGATTTCTGAACTTTTTTTGTTCTCAATTTTTTGTAATGCCAGTACCAAACCACTGCTTTGACTGAATAAAGATACTATTGACACAAAGTTATGAGAATTGTTGTCACTGTTAACACAGGTACTTTTGAGACATTTACCATCTATTGATACCCAATCACTGTCTGAATTTGTAGGAGTTAAGGTGTGAGCCCATTCATTAAATACCTCTATTAAATCTGGTGTGTTAACCAACATCATTACTCTTCTAATAGTAGAATAACATGGTAGACGATCACCTGAGAGTTGAAAAAAATTAACAATCGATTTTTGGTGGGCTTTCCCAAAAGCTTCAATGTCTCTATATCCGAGATGACCAAACATCATACCCAAAACGAACAAGAGTAATATCAGCCATAAAGGATGCCTTTTTCCACTTGCTTGACGTGGGTCATTGACTTTTTTGAGAAATGCGATTAAAGTTAGCATATATATTGATATTGAAGGCGGTCGTTCAAGATTTTATCATCAGGGCGATCGCTTTTACTTGGAGCGATCGCGCCCGAGAATGAAACCGCCCTGGGGGTTGGGGGGGTTTTACCTGAAAATATTGATACCCAACTAGAAATACTAATAGAATCTTTACGCACTCATCGCTGTCTCATCATCCTAGATGACGTGCAGAAAATCCTCAACAGCGGCCAACTTGCAGGCTATTATAAACCTGGATATGAAAATTATGGAACCTTATTTAAACTGATTGGCGACATCCCCCATCATAGTTGCTTAATCATCAATAGTTGGGAACCACCTTTAGATATTCTCACATTCACTGAAGATCGTTCAGCAGTATGTTTATTACAATTAACTGGTTTAGGTGAAGCCGCAACAGAAATCCTGAGAGAAAAAGGCTTATTAGATGAAGACAGATGGCCAGAATTGATTAACCTTTATCAAGGTAATCCTCTCTGGTTAAAATTAGTCGCTCAAACCATTAACAACTTATTTGACGGAAAAGTAGCTCAATATTTAAGTTGTCAACCAGTATTTTTAAGTGACGAATTGACACTGATTTTGCAACAGCATTATCAAAGATTATCGGAAATCGAAAAACAGGCGATCGCCCTCCTTACAAATGAAATTGAACCTATCTCGCTTACCCAATTAATCGCAAAATACCAAGGCAACCAAGCTGACTTATTCAAGGCAATACAATCCTTAGAAAGACGGGGAACCATCGACAAAATAAGCTGTGAATCGGAAACAGTTTTTACAATGCAACCTGCGTTCAAACAATATATCGTGTCCTACTTTTCTTCTGGATGAGCTGCCGCCGGAGAACCCGCACCCAATTGATTAATAAAAGCAATCAACTGATAAAGTCTTCCCAAATCTCGTTGAGTAAAATACAAGACTAATCGGGGTAAATCGAAAGTTTCATCACCGACTTCGGCGGGCAAAGCTTGGCTTTTTTCAATTTTTCCCTTAAATAAAATGTCGCTGAAATCAGCATTTAGCTGTGCGACGTTGCTATCTGACAGTTCAGATTTGAGGCGAATCACAAGCCGATCTTCCACGTAGCGGCTGGAGTGATAAACTCGGTAAAAACTCGCGATCGCATCACAAGCCACCTCCACATTATCCGTAATCGTGTAAAGACTTGTATCGTCTTTGCTGATTAAACCCCGCCGCATCATTTGCTTGTGGATAAAAGCATTCCAATCATGCCAATAGTCACCGCCGGGACAATCGATTAATACCACAGGTGCAGGGCCAAATTTCCCAGTTTGAATCAAAGTCAAACATTCAAAAGTTTCGTCCAAAGTGCCGAAACCACCTGGAAACAAAGCTAAAGCGTCACTTTCACGCAGTAAAAATAACTTGCGAGTGAAGAAATATTTAAAAGTAAGCAGTTTCGTATCGCCTGCAATAAATTGATTAGAACCTTTTTCAAAAGGCAGTTGAATATTTAAGCCAAAAGAATGTTCAGCTCCCGCACCTTCATTCCCCGCACGCATAATTCCGCCGCCACCGCCTGTCACCACCATAAATCCCTGCTTGGCGATCGCTGTTGCAAAATCCCTCGCCATGCTGTACTCTGGACTATCTGGCGACAATCGGGCCGAGCCAAACATCACGATTTTGCGGATGTGGCGGTAGGGGTAAAACACCTGAAACGCTCTCTCCATATCTAGTAGAGAGTTCGCAATTATTTTCCAGTCGAGGCGATCGAGTTCCTCTAGAGCTATCCGCGCGATTGTCGAGAGCGATCGCGCAATCCACACTTCATGCTTTAAATTTGGTAGCTGATTAATTAAATCAGTCATCTCGGCCTGGAGAAACTCAGTTGCTTGGCCAGAGGAAGACGATGTCATGAATATTTCCTGTAGAGCTTGAAATGTGCAGCTATAAGCGTGAAAATACGTTTTTCCGCCTAAAATTAAGATGTTCTAAAATTTAATCTGTTTCTGCGCTACTCTAATCTCGTCAATTCTTAACTCTGGTCGCGAGTCATCCCCTAACAGTCGTCGGCAACAGCCGGGGACAACTCACAGTTAGAGTTAAATGTACTTTTCTAAAGTGTTGGACAGCGTAGTTTTAGGAACTGCACCCACCACCATATCAACCCGTTGACCACCCTTGAATATCATCAGCGTAGGAATGCTGCGGATACCGTATTGAGTGGCGACGTTGGGGTTTTCATCTGTATTAACTTTAACTACCTTCACCTTACCGTCATACTGGACGGCAATTTCCTCTACAACAGGTGCGACCATGCGGCAGGGGCCACACCAGGGAGCCCAAAAGTCCACTAAAACTGGAACTTCGCTCTCAAGAACTTCCTGCTTAAAGGTAGAGTCGGTAACTTGTGCGGCTGCTGACATCCCTAGCCATCCTCATACATATTATTTCTTGGATTACGATTTTAGCAAAAATTGTTACCTCTAGCACTAAAGCTTTGAAAAATATAGCAGCAGTTATAGCAACCGCCAAGACGGTTAGGACTATCTTGATTGCCGAAACCCTTGCTATTATTACCTCATCCTTCTTCCTTCTTCCTTCTTCCTTCTTCCTTCTGCTATATCAGATTTACCCCCACTCAAAAAAGGAACCGCCCAAACAGTAGTTCGGGCGGAGTGTGGTGTGAGGAGTGAACGGAAACTAAATGCGTCTCCGCTTCTTATATTGTGGCATCTCTTTCTGGATAATTCCAGAAGATTTTGTAAAGTTCGAGACTATTTAATAATTTTTGTCAAGGGTATCTTAGTAGATTTTAGGTAAATCTACTTGCCCATGCCCAAATGCTGAGCTTTTTGATAGACCTTGCCTTCTGTCAGTAGCGAAGGAGCGATCGCCACTTCCACTTGCTGCATCTCTTTGATATCCTTAGCTCCGAGCGTACCCATGCTAGTTTTCAGCGCTCCCAACAAATTGTGAGTACCGTCATCTAACTGTGCCGGCCCCCGCAAAATTTGCTCCAAAGTGCCAGTAGTCCCGACGCGGATGCGAGTACCGCGTGGTAAAACAGGGCTAGGAGTTGCCATACCCCAATGATAGCCGCCTCCGGGAGCTTCTGCTGCCCTAGCAAAAGGCGAACCAATCATCACGCCATCAGCACCGCAGGCGATGCACTTGCAGATATCGCCACCAGTGATTAAACCGCCGTCAGCAATAATCGGTACATAATTTCCCGTTTCCCGATAGAAATCATCCCGCGCCGCCGCACAGTCTGCTACTGCTGTCGCTTGGGGAACGCCGATACCTAGAACACCGCGAGAAGTGCAAGCCGCACCAGGCCCAATACCCACTAAAATACCAGCAGCGCCAGTTTTCATCAAATTGAGAGTGACTTCATAGGTGACGCAATTGCCTAAAATCACTGGAATCGGCATTTGTTGGCAAAACTGAGCTAAATCCAGGGGCGTTACCGAATCGGGAGAAAGGTAAGCGGTGGAAACAACTGTTGCTTGCACAAAGAATAAATCTGCTCCTGCTAGAGCAACAGCAGAGCCATATTTGATGGCACCTGCGGGGGTAGCGCTAACAGCAGCAATTCCTCCTTGGGATTTAATTTCTTGAATGCGTTGCTGAATTAATTCTGGTTTGATCGGTTCAGCGTAGAGTTCCTGCATCAAGCCGACAAATTCCTCTTTGCCAACGGAGGCAATGCGCTCTAATATCGGCTGGGGGTCAGTATAGCGAGTTTGGATGCCTTCTAAGTTGAGTACGCCTAATGCTCCCAGTTGAGATAGGAGTACGGCCATGCGGACATCTACTACTCCATCCATTGCACTGGCGATGATGGGGATTTCGCGATCGATGCCTCCAATCCGCCAGTGGGTATCTGCTAAAGTCGGATCGAGGGTGCGCTGTCCTGGGACTAGCGCTATTTCGTCAATGCCGTAAGCTCTACGAGCTGTTTTGCTGCGCCCTATTGATATTTCCACTCTTATGTACCGTTCCCAAGACTATTTAAAGCTAGGGTATCAAATTATTGCGGGATGTTGCGGTTTATGGGGAAATGGAGGCGGCGAGCGTGATTTTTTCCGGTGTAGAAAAATATAAGGGCGATCGCTGTAAATTCCGAGGGATTGAGTAGGTACTAAGTTGGCGATCGCTCACGATTGAACACTAAAATAGTTGTTATCTAGCGCGTATAAACTTCATACAAAATTTTTAGGGGTAGTACCCCGTGCCTACCCGATCCATGGGACAATTACAGAGGGATCGCCCCTACGTTAATTGTAGAACTCATTTAGACGCGCTCTATAAATTGTAGACTTGGCGATTGCTGCCAACTATTCTGAGGCTTAGGTATTTGCATCATGATTATTGATACAACAATTATGGGCAAAGTTTTCACAACTCTTACTATTATCAACCGTGCCGACCAAATCAGAGCCAAAGATTGCCGGACTATAATAACAACTACTTAAAGAAGTAGATGTTTCCACTGCTGCGGGAATCTGTAAGGCTAAAATATTTCGAGATGCTACCCTTGCTATCGGTGGGCGAGAAGGAACTTTTGAGTCTTTGAAACTACCAGGAGGGCAAGATGCGTTGCTGGGAGTGATTTCTTTAGAAGCTTTGGGTTGGGAACCGAATTTACAGAAACAAACTTTGCGGGTGCTATCTTCAGAATCTGTGGATATTTATTT